>JAZRWU010000193.1:0-8519 GCA_045599885.1 Bacteroidales bacterium
TGAAGATTCTGTGTCAGAACCGCAGGATATCCGTTCCGATGCCGTTGAGGAGTTTACCGAAAATGACATCAGAATTGAGGATGCCGACGTTGAAATGATAATGCCTGACGATGATATCGACGGCAGCGAAAAGGCAGAAGCAGTTGATGTGCAGCCGGAGCCTGTGAAAAAAGATGAGGAACTCAGCGAATTTGACGAGGAAGCACGAAAACTTGAAGAATTCAACGAGAGGACAGAGCGCAGGTTCAGAGCATGGAAAAAGCAGAACATGGCGCTGATATGGAAAATCCGTGGAATTACTGCGGCAGTTGTGGTTCTTATTGCTGCCGTTATTATAATAAGCCGACTTACAAAAGTTGGCTATAATTCTATAGATCTTATCGACCGGAACTATGTGGAAGTAGTTCATCAGCTTGGCGCAATACTCGGGATACTGAGTGGTGCTCATAACGCTGACTGCGGACACAACCTCAGGTACGGCACGGTTGCCGGACAGGCCTTCGGGGCCGTGGAACGTTGCCGCACGCACGGACTCGGCAATATCAGTATCGATCTGATGTACGGTCTTCCCGGTCAGACACTCGAAAGCTTCAGCCGCAGCCTTGAAAAAGCCTTGGAGCTCAACGTTCCGCACATCTCGGCCTATATGCTGAGCCTGGCCCCGGAGGTGTCTCTTGAGCGGGCGCGTCTGCGGGGCGAATGGCAGGAGACCGACGACGAGACTGCCCGCGCCATGTTTCATCTTCTTGTGGAAAAACTCCGCGCCGCCGGATATGAGCATTATGAGATTTCCAATTTCGCCCGTCCCGGCTTCCGTTCGCGGCACAACTCCTCCTATTGGCAAGGCAAGGCCTATCTCGGTTTGGGGCCGGGCGCCCATTCCTACAACGGTGGGGCCGACGGACAGCACATACGCCGCTGGAACGCTCCCGACCTGGAGGCTTATCTCAGCGGGGAGATGCCGTACGAAGAGGAAGAACTCCGTCTGTCCGAACGCTACAACGATTATATCCTGACCCGTGCGAGAACCGTCGAAGGCATCGATTTGGGACTGCTGGAGAAAGAATTCGGAAAGGAAATGCTGGAGTACTGCCTTAACGAAGCCGGGCCTTATCTTCAAAACGGACAGTTGGTCCAATGCCAGGACGGACAAGGGAAAAAGTATCTGAGGATATCTTCCGGGGCTTTATTCGTCTCCGACGGCATCACCGCCGATCTGTTTTACGTCTGAGCCATATTCCATACCGCTGAGTTTCAGGTAAATCCGGCGCGTGGCCACCGCATCGAGGGCCGCATACTGCTGCTGCGCGGGCGACAGCGTCTCCGCCTCCCAATTGCTCAACTGCTGCGATTTGCTGATGCGTTCTCCGAAAACGATGGCATATATTTTCTGGAGACTCATGTCCGTAATGCCGAATCCGTTGACATACGACTGAAGTTCCATCACATTACGGGGTCGGAAAGACGGGAAGACCGCCCGCATCCTCATAAAATCATCGCGGGTGGAAAGACCTATTTTGCACACCGACTCGCTGTGGAAGAGCCGCGCCAGCATTTCAGGAAACGGCTTTCCGTTCAGGCGTATCAGATAGCAGACATCCTCACAAGCCAATTGGACCAGAGCCACCTGGTGCTTCTCGCCTTTGTTGAAAGACGGCCGCGTCTCCGTATCGAAGCCCACGATTTTCTGCGACATAAGATGCTCCTCGACTTCGGCAGGAAGGGCGTCGGCATCCACCACAATCACCGGACCGTCGTAGGTTGCCTGAGGCAGTTCCGCCACCGCATTCTTGTCTATGGATGCCTGATATATCTCCATCACGTTCTCAATCAGCACTACAAAGATAGCCACTTTCATGCGTTTATCCAATTAAGAAGCTGTTTAAATTTGTTTCGAGATTTTTCGAGAGCTGTTTTTGAGAATGTTTTGCCTATCGTTTTGCGTAGAATAGCGGGCTATGGACGAAGCAGCACAAATGCCATCAAAGTAACGGAAAAACAGTGCCAAACAATATTTTGAAAGAATTCAAAACAGGTTCTTTGCTTTTTCTATTGTCCGAAGGGAGAAAAATTCCGTATATTTGTCATTCTTTACCGATATCATTCACAATATGGCAACAAGCAAGAACACAAGCAATAAGAATAATTCCAAAAAGAATTCATCTCACCAGCCGCTGAGCGAATGGTGGGCGGAATGGAATCCCGCTTCCCTCATTCAGAACGAAAAAGCGCCTTTCATTTCCGGGCTCATCCTGCTCGGTCTGATGATTTATCTTTTCGTCGTCCTGATTTCGTTTTTCTTCACCGGAAGGGCCGACCAGAGCATCGTCGAGGGACTGCGTTTCGGCCAACTGCGAGACGCGGCTCCCTGCGCCAACTGGGCCGGCGTGTTCGGCGCCTGGCTGGCGAACATCATCATGAACCGCTGGTTCGGCATATCGTCGCTGCTGCTTGCCTTCTTCGGCCTTGCTGCCGCCTTGCGCCTGATGCGCGTCCGCACTTTCCCATTGGTCAAAGGCTTCGTTTACTGTGCGTTTCTATTCATCTGGTTCTCGGTGTTCTTCGGATTCTTTTTCGTACGCCCCAATCATTATGTCTTTTTGGGAGGCGCCCACGGCTATCACATCGCCCAATGGCTGAAAGCTCAGACCGGCATTCCCGGAACCATACTGGTGCTGCTGATTTCCATGATATTGTTCCTGGTTTTCGCCGTCAGGAATACGATGTCCGTCGTACGCGACACCCTGCAGTTGTCATTCCTCAAGAAAGGCATTGTCGAAGGAGTCGGGAAGCTTGCCGGAGAGGACTTCAGCTCCGTAACTGTCGCCCAGTCGCAAAACCTGACACGGAACACCCAAGCCCCAAAGTCCTCACCCGCTTCGGACGATGAATCCGAATCGGAAGAGACGCCGGAAGAATTCTTTGCCAGAAACAAGGCCAAAGAAAACGCCAAACCCATTTGGGACAATACCGACGATATATTTCCGAAGTCCGATTCCAATCTGTCCGATGACGGTTTTGAACCCGTGCACCCCGACAGACCCGACAGTCCACACTGCAATCCCGACGAGGTCGCCATGACCGTCGAAGTGGCGCAAGAGGAAGAGAAGGGCCCCGAAGAGGAGACAGAAGACATCCTCCTCACAGACGATTCCAAAGATGCCTCTTACGACCTGTTGGCAGAATTGGGCGAATACGATCCCACGGCCGACCTGAGTCATTTCAAATTTCCGCCCGTCCGTCTGCTCAACGAATACGAAGACAACAATCCCGTCATCAACCAGGAAGAGCAGTTGGACAACAAACGGCGCATTGTCGAAGTGCTGGAGAGTTTCCAAATCCACATCTCAAGCATCAAGGCCACCGTCGGGCCCACCGTCACGCTGTACGAAATCGTCCCGGATGCCGGCGTGCGCATCTCCAAAATCAAGAGCCTGGAGAACGACATCGCACTCAACCTCGCTGCGTTGGGCATCCGTATCATCGCACCGATGCCCGGCAAAGGCACCATCGGCATAGAAGTGCCCAACCGGGAGTCGCAGACCGTATCCATGCGGGGGCTCATCCAATCCAAGAAATTCCAGGAGACAAAATACGACCTGCCGGTGATTCTGGGAAAAACCATCATGAACGAGGCCTTTATGTTCGACCTCTGCAAAATGCCGCATCTGCTCGTCGCCGGTGCTACCGGACAAGGTAAATCCGTAGGGCTCAACGCCATCATCACTTCCCTGCTCTACAAGAAGCATCCCGCTGAGCTCAAACTCGTGATGGTCGATCCCAAAATGGTGGAATTCAGCATCTATTCCGGTATAGACAAACATTATCTCGCCAAAGTGCCCGGTGACGATCCCGCCATCATCACCGAACCCGACAAAGTGGTCCAGACGCTCAAATCGCTGACCGTCGAAATGGACAGCCGCTACGAATTGCTCAGCAAAGCACATTGCCGCAACGTCAAGGAATACAACGCAAAATTCAAGCTTCGCAAACTCAATCCCGAAAAAGGGCACCGTTTCATGCCCTATATCGTGATTATCATCGATGAGTTCGGCGATCTGATCATGACGGCGGGCAAGGAAATCGAATTGCCCATCGCCCGAATCGCCCAGAAAGCCCGTGCCGTGGGCATGCACATGATTATCGCCACGCAACGGCCTACGACCAACATCATCACCGGAACCATCAAGGCCAATTTCCCCGCACGTCTGGCTTTCAAAGTCACTTCCGGCGTCGATTCAAAGACCATCCTCGATACCGGCGGTGCCCAGCAGCTCATCGGAAAAGGCGACGCGCTCTTCTCGCAAGGCAGCGACCTGACCCGTCTCCAATGCGCTTTTGTCGATACGCCCGAAGTGGAAGACATTGTCAATTTCATCGCAGACCAACAGGGCTATCCCTACGTGTTCGAGTTGCCCGATGTGGCGGAAGAAGGCGGAACATCATCCTCAAGCGATGCCGGAACCGGTCCCCGCGACCCTCTGTTTGACGATGCGGCCCGTCTGGTGGTAGTCCATCAGCAAGGCTCCACCTCCATGGTCCAAAGGAAATTCAGCATCGGATTCAACCGCGCCGGACGCATTATGGACCAACTCGAAGCCGCCAACATCGTCGGCCCGACGGAAGGCAGCAAAGCCCGTCAAGTGATGATTGAGGACCTGATTCAGCTTGAGCAGAAGCTGGCCAGCCTCAGACAGAACAGCGGGCAATGAAAATTTGTAACAAAACCGACTCAAGTTCCCTCTATGATAAGGAATTCTCAACACTAGGATTATGAGACAGACGATTCTTGGAATATTGTCACTTTGCCTGTGTTTTCTGACGGCTCAGGCACAAGAAAACGCAGCCGTTCAGCTGCTTCAGCGCGCAGGGGACAATTATCAGAAAAGCGGAGGTGTCGATGCGGCCTTCCATATCGGCATTCTGGAATCTGGCGGCGTTCAAGCCGATGATTTTGACGGGACCATCCAACTCAAAGGCAACAAATTCAAATTGGACGTGCCCGATGAGATGATCACCTGGTTCGACGGACGCAATCAATGGCTCTATCTTATTCAGGCAGAGGAAGTCAACCTGAGTAATCCCGACGAGGAGGAACTGCTGATGATCAATCCGGTCAATGTGTTCCTGCTCTACCGTCACGGCTACGACTGCCGGCTCGAAAGCGACAGACAGTATCAAGGCAAAGCTGTCCGGGCCGTCACCCTGCGGCCACAAGACAGACAGAGCGACCTGTCGGACATTCTGGTTTATTTTGACAAGACTTCCTTGCAGCCTAGCTATATCAAAATCACCAACAAAGACCGTTCCGGTTCGATCATTCAAATAACCCGATATAAAACCGGCCTAAGCTATCCGGATTCCAAATTCGTTTTCCAACAGAAGGATTATCCCGAAGCCGAGGTCATAGATTTACGCTAACATGGAACATATCCGCTGTCTTATCATCGGTTCCGGCCCGGCCGGCTATACGGCAGGCATTTACGCCGGACGCGCCAATCTGAATCCCGTTCTCTACGAAGGCATCCTGACCGGAGGACAATTGGTCAACACCACTGAAATTGAAAACTTTCCGGGCTATCCTCAAGGAGTTCAGGGCATAGATCTGATGGAAGACCTGCGAAAACAAGCCCAGCGCTTCCAGTGCGAGATGCGCAGCGGAATCGTAACCAAAGTCGATTTCTCCAGCCATCCTCATCGGGTTGTCATCGACGGGAAAGAAGAAATCAGCTGCGACACGGTCATCATCGCGACTGGGGCCTCCGCCAAATACCTGGGCCTGCCCGACGAGCAGAAATACGCCGGTATGGGTGTCTCGGCCTGTGCGACCTGCGACGGATTCTTCTACCGCCGCAAAAAAGTCGCTGTCGTGGGTGGCGGCGACACAGCCTGCGAAGAAGCTTCCTATCTGGCCGGACTGGCCTCTCAGGTCTATATGATTGTCCGCAAGAATTATCTCCGCGCCTCCAAAATCATGCAGGAACGGGTGATGAACTGCCCCAATATCCAGATTCTGTTCGAGCACGAGACCCTGGGGCTGTTCGGAGAGAACGGCGTGGAAGGCGCTCACCTTGTCAAACACCGCGGACAAGCCGACGAGGAACAAGTCGATATACAGATTGACGGTTTCTTCCTTGCCATCGGCCACACACCTCATTCCGAAGTCTTTGCTCCCTTCATTGACACCGATGAGAACGGCTATATCAAGACGCTGGGCGCCACTCCGAAAACCAATGTCGAAGGCGTGTTTGCCGCCGGCGACGTGGCCGACCCGCTCTACCGTCAGGCTATCACAGCCGCCGCTTCGGGTTGCAAAGCCGCATTGGAGGCCGAAAAATATCTGGTCAAGCACAATCTCTGATTTAGACTTTTGCTCAAATAGCCCGCTATTCTACGCAATACGATAGACAAAACATTCTCAAAAACAGATCTCAAAAAATCTCGAAACAAATTTAAATAGCTTCTTAAAAATATTTGCAAATTAAGAAATTATACTTACCTTTGCAGTCCGTTTCGGAAAAGGTCAATAAGAGGCAAAGCCGTCAGTGATTGCCGGACTCCCACCTTACCGATGTAACTTTAAAAGTTTTACAAAAATGTACGCAATTGTGGAAATTGCCGGACAACAGTTCAAAGCCGAAGCAGGCCGTCGTCTGTATGTTCATCGCCTGGAAGCCGAGCAAGGCGCTTCCGTTGAATTTGACAAAGTTCTTCTGGTTGACAACGATGGAACCGTTACCGTAGGTACTCCTACCGTAGAAGGTGCCAAAGTCACCGCCGAAATCCTTTCTCATCTTAAAGACGACAAGGTTCTTGTCTTCCACAAAAGACGCAGAAAAGGCTATCGCAAACTGAACGGTCATCGCCAGTGCCTGACCGAAGTGAAAATCAACAACATTGTATTGGCTTAATTAAATCAGAAAGATATGGCACATAAGAAAGGTGTTGGTAGTTCTAAGAACGGCCGTGAATCTGAAAGCAAGAGATTGGGTGTTAAGATCTTCGGAGGTCAAGTAGCCAAAGCAGGCAATATTCTGGTCCGTCAGCGTGGTACGGTCCATCATCCCGGTGAAAACGTCGGTATGGGCAAGGTTCATACTTTGTATGCCCTCATTGACGGTACGGTTACCTTCTGCCGCAAGAAAGACGACCGTTCTTTCGTATCGGTAGAGCCGATTGAAGATTGAATTCTGTAAATGGTTCTGCTGGAATCTTTTCCAGCCCGCATCAGTTCAAGAAATGTCTCGGAAATCCCGGGGCATTTCTTTTTTTTGTATATTTGCATAGATATAGAATATTTCAAAACAGGTTCTAAGGTATTCGTATGAACTACATCAGTTTATTCCAAAATGCGGCACAGGAGTTCAAACACAGAACGGCTCTTGTGGACAATAATGGTCAAAACCAAACCAGTTATGAGGCCCTGGATGCGCTCAGCGGGAAAATTGCCGGAAAATTGGCCGCCCAAAACGCTCACAAAGGCGATTTTGTCATGATAAATATGGGAAGGCGGATGGAATACATCGCCAGCTACCTCGGCATCCTGAAAGCCGGCTGTATCGTCGTGCCCGTCGTGCCGGATTATCCCGAGGAAAGAATCGCGTTCATCCGTTCCGATTGCGCCGCCCGATTCACCATCACCGAAGAATTTTTCGAGGATATCGACCGGTATGAGCCCTACGGGAATCCCGCAGATGGCAGCGAACCGGCCTTGCTCGATTATACCTCAGGTTCCACAGGCACTCCGAAAGGAATGCTGTTCAGCACCGCCGACCTCGCGAGAGGAGCCATCCGCCACAAATGCATTTATGAAGGAATCTCACCTCTGGTATATGCCGGAGCCGGATTGTTCCCCTTTCTGATCCATATTTTCGAATATCTCTGCGTCTTCCTCTTGGGCGGAACCACCCACATCCTTGGGGACAAGCAACGGAAATCGGCAGTAGGATTGTCCCGCTACTACGAAGACAACGGCATCACGGTCGGGTTCATCTCGCCTCAACTTCTCCGGGTGTTCCACAACACGGCACCGAGCTTGCAACGCGTCCTCACAGGCAGCGAACGCGTTTCAAGGACGGCTCCTGAAGGCTACAGCATACTCAACGGCTACGGTATGAGCGAGACCTGTGCCTTCATCACCACATTCATGCTCGACCGGGCATACGAAAACACACCTGTCGGCAAGCAGCTTGAGCCACTGCGGGTCTTCGTCTGCGACGGGCAAGGAAAGCGTGTTCCTGATGGCTGTGAGGGTGAAATCTGCGTGGAAGGCGAATTCGATGTGGTATATTTCAAAGACCCGGAGAGAACGGAACAGACCATCACGCCCATAGGGGACGGTTGCGTGCGGCTCCATACAGGAGACATCGGGAAAGTCAACGAAAACGGAGACATCGTCTATCTCAACCGTAAAGACTGGATGGTTAAAATCAACGGACAACGTGTGGAGACACTTGAAATTGAAGCCCAGCTCTGCCAGCTCGACTCCATGGAGAACGCCGCCGTCAAAGCTTTCGCGG
>JAZRWU010000194.1:0-2906 GCA_045599885.1 Bacteroidales bacterium
TAAAGGTCATAGACCAGTTCGTCTCCTTGCAGGTCGGCAAACTCACGGACAACGCTGTAGAGCCGGTAGGCTTGTTGCGAATTGGTCTGATAAAAAGATTTGGGTCCGATTTTGAATTTCAGATCCTCCATCTGCTCGAAAATATGGTCCTGACCCCGGAAAACACGGATGTCAAGGTCGAAAATGGTGTCGTTGCACTTGGTATTGACCACATAGAGCAGAGAGGTGATTTCCGGAAAAGCCTCGGCAATGGCCTGCATCAGAGCCTGAATCTTCTCTTTTTCCTCGCGTCCGAAAACGACGATGACCATTTTCTCTCCGGTGGAGGCTGTGCGGACAATCAGATTGCGCATCAGGCCCTGCTGGACGTTGAGGTTGAAAAAATCATAGTCCTCGCGGACGCAGAATTCCTTGATGAACAGGCGTACCCGGTCGGAGAACCCGTCCTGCAGCCAGCATCGCTCTATGTCGAGGACGCGGTTGAACATACCCGGAATGTGGAAACCGAGCGCATGATTGTCTTCCTGGGAGAAATCCCTGCCGGAAGCCAGTTCCTCGTAGGTCCGCCATTTTTTGTCGGAAAAGGTGAATTCCAATTTGTTTCGGTAACGGACGGTCTGTTCCGAACCCAGAATCGGGCGTGGTTCGGGTAATTCCAAATGACCGATACGTTGCAGGTTGTCAATGACCTGCTGCTGTTTGAAAGCCAACTGCTCTTCGTAAGGCAGATGTTGCCATTGGCAGCCTCCGCAGAGTCCGAAATGCTCACAAAAGGGCTGACAGCGTTTTTCGCTGTACTGACGGTATCGGACTGCCCGTCCTTCGGCATGCTGTTTGCGTTTTTTGATCAATTGGATATCCACGATATCGCCCGGAGCAGCGTAAGGCACAAACACGACCATATTATCGACGCGGGCCAGGGCTTTGCCTTCGGCGGCCACAGCGCTGATGAGAACGTTTTCCAAAATCGGCAGTGGTTTCTTTCTTCCCATTTTTCGGTAGTTTTACCCTGCAAAAATAATGGATTTAATCGGGAAGTTTCTTACTTTTGTGAGAACTTGTTTTGTATTTATTTCCCGAAAAGATTTTGACGTCAATAATCGAGCGACAGAATGTACACGGTCTATATTATCATCGTGGCGGCGGCCTTCTTCCTTTGTCTGTTCAGTGAGCGGATAAAGTACAACCGTGGCTGGCTGTTGGCTTTTTTCGGCCTGTTGCTGATAGTGTTCGCCGGCTTCAAAGGCCGTGATGTCGGAGTCGATGACGGGATTTTCCGCGATTTCTACGCCAAGGCGATGCGGCCGCTGCTGATGTTTCAGGATCCCAAACTCTTTTTCTCGGCCGCCAAAGTGGAGCCTTTTTTCCTCATTCTGGCCTCCTTTTTCAAATACTGCGTTTCAAGCGTCTATGGTTATCCGATTCTTATTTTCTTCTTCGCGCTTGGTGCGGTGTCGTGCAAGATGAAAGCCATACGCGACTATTCGGATTTCATGTTTTTCTCGCTCTTCATCTATATCTGTAATTTTTTCCTGCTTCACGAAATCATCCAAATCCGGGCCGGTCTGGCGGTGGGTATCGCTCTGTTGAGTTTCCGTTATATCCTCCGGCGTGACTTCCCCCGTTTTGCGATGACCCTGTTTCTGGCGGTGATGGTGCATTATTCCGCCATTATGTTTTTCCCTTTCTATTTCGTGAATACCAGGAAGATATCTGTTTGGCTCTATATTCTGATCCCTCTCGTGCCTTTCGTATTGATGAAATCGGGTTTTGATGTCTTTGAGACGCTCGGAAATATGAATCTGGGAGTCTATTCCGAGAAAATCAAGATATACAAACTGGAGCAGTATTATAATGAATATACCATCAACGAGATGAATCTGAGCCTGCTGTTCCAGATTCTGCTTTCGGCTTTTTTGCTTTTTCACCGCCAAAAACTTTCCGAAGAGAATCCTTACGGCATTCTCTTCCTCAAAATCAACATTTTCGCCATTGCGGCCTTCTATCTCTTTTTCCCGCTGGCCGTTTTCGCCTTCCGATTCTGGGAAATGATGAGCATAGTCCAGATATTCTTGATTCCCAGTCTGATATACTTCATCAAGCCCCGTTGGCTGGCCGAAATCATCGTACTGTTGGTGGGAGTGGCCCTATTTTATAATCTGGTGTTGCAAGGCGTGTTGCAGCCCTATCATTTTGTCCGGTTCTGATGAATTCCGCTATCCATACGGCTTGCTCGTGGACCTCTGTTTATAGGAAAACAGGTCGTCTGACCGCGCGTCTCAGCGATTGGCTCGGGTTGCTGACGGCTTTTTTTCTGACTTGGCCGGATGCCTGGATCAACAAAGTGCTTTTCGCCTGGCTGCTGCTATGGACTCTGAATCTGCTGTTTCACGCACCTTCGGTTTTGGCTGAAGCCAGAGCGCGGCTGTCCGATATGGCTCCTTCGCTTTGGCTGATGGCTGGTTTTTACCTGATAATCCTGATTTCCTGCTTCTACAGCCGTAATACCGGCTATGCGCTCGTCCAATTGGAACGGAGGCTCTGTTTCATCCTTCTTCCGGTCTTGAGTCTGGGAGGTTTCCCCGAATCGGAAATCTCTCTCAAAGAACTGCTCAAGGCATTCGTCGCGGGGGCGCTCTGCAGTCTGCTGCTGTCCCTGCTGCTTCCTTTGGCTGAATATCTTTTCAATCCCGCGATTCACAACCTTCTGCGGATGAATCCCTCTGTTTTGGGCGATTATGTGGTCAGAATCTATAAGCACCGGAGTTATCTGGGGATGCTGTTGCTGATGGCTCTGATCACGTTGTATTATCTCCGTCAGGACTATCTCCGCCGAGGACAATCTCCCCGTCGGTTTTATTTCTGTCTTTCTTTGGCCTCGTGTCTGCTGTTCGTCTGGATGCTGG
>JAZRWU010000195.1:0-7880 GCA_045599885.1 Bacteroidales bacterium
TAGGGTACAGACACCTACTTTGGCACTGATTGTGCGGCGTCACGAGGAAATACAGAACTTCAAGCCGGAGCCTTTTTGGGAATTGAAAACCTTGTATCGTGATACTCCTTTCTTGGCTCTCCGTGGACGTTTCCTTAAGGAAGAAGAGGCGCAAAAAGCTCTTGAATCCATTCGCGTGGAGGAGTTTGTCATTACGGGAATCGAAAAGAAAAACGGAACGGAATATGCTCCAAGGCTTTTTGACCTGACTTCGCTGCAGGTGGAGTGCAATAAAAAACACGCTTATTCCGCCGAAGACACGTTGAAGATTATCCAGAGTCTCTACGAGAAAAAATGCACTACCTATCCACGGGTTGACACCACTTTTTTGAGCGAGGACATCTATCCTAAAGTTCCGGGCATCCTGAAAGGTATTTCCAGCGTTTTTCCCCAATGGACCGGGCCTTTGCTGTCCACCGCCAAACTGCCCAAATCCAAGAAAGTTTTCGACAATTCGAAAGTGACGGATCACCACGCCATCATTCCGACCGGAGTGAGGCCGGAAGGACTCAGCCGCGAGGAATGGACAGTTTACAATCTTGTCGCACAGCGGTTTATCGCAGCTTTTTATCCGGATTGCAAAGTAGCTACAACTACCGTATTGGGCAAAGCAGGCGAGGTGGAATTCAAGGCGAACGGCAAGACCATACTCAAGCCCGGTTGGCGCAATGTCTTTGAAAATAAAGAATCCTCTGATAATCATGGAAGTAATTCGCCGGAGAATGCCGATTCAGACAAGGAGGAAAAGACCTTGCCCTTGTTCAAGGAAAATGAGCATGGCCCGCATCAGCCGGAATTGCTTTCGAAAATGACTTCCCCGCCCAAACCTTATACGGAGGCCACTTTGTTGCGGGCTATGGAAACCGCCGGGAAAACGGTGGAAGATGAGGAATTGCGTGATGCGCTCAAAGAAAACGGCATTGGACGGCCGAGTACCAGAGCCGCTATCATTGAAACCTTGTTCAAACGCCATTATATGGTCAAGGAACGCAAGAACATTATTCCGACCGACACCGGCATCGAGCTGATTCACACCATCCACCATGCGCTGCTCAAATCGGCTGAGCTGACAGGCCGCTGGGAAAAGAAATTGCGGGAAATAGAAAAAGGAAACTATCCGGCGGCTGATTTCCTAAAGGAACTCAAAGGAATGGTGGAGGATCTGGTCCGTGAAGTCAAATCGGATAAAGTAGGAGAGTTGTGTCCGGTTTGCCGTCAGGGTAGAGTCATCCGGGGGAAGGCCGCCTATGGCTGCAGCCGTTGGAAGGAAGGCTGTTCCTACCGCGAACCTTTTCCGTCGGAATTATCCAAGGAGCGATGAATGAATCATCACCTCATTCCTAGAAGCTGTTTATGATGGGATTTATCCGACGTGCAGGGAAGCTTCCACCAGTTCCATGATACCGCCTTCCTTGAGTGACTCGCGAAGATTGGCATCGTCGAATGCCTTGAGATACCCGATCATATAGTCAACGATGTTTTCGGAGAAGACACCCTTGGCCAGATAAATCTCACGGTCTTTGTCCAATTCCTCGGCAGCGCGGACACAAGAGTCGGGAAGTTGCTCCAAGGCTTCCTGGACGGCTTTGTTCTTTTCATCGTGGATGTTGACACCCAGTCCCACATAGGTCCTTTCGGCCACTTTGAGCGAATCGGGATGTTCCAGGCCATAACGGATAGCCACGGTCAGGGCGGCCATCAACAGATAGATGTCGGCACAACCGTCGGAAGCACGCCATTCAAAAGTCTGTTTGTCGCTGAAATCGCGGTTGGCGGCTTGCTCCAGAGGATTGCAGTCGGCGACCATATCCTTGCCGTTGTTGATCCAACCCAGCGGCACGCGGACCAGAGCACTGCGGTTGGAGAACGACCAGCAGAGCGAGGTGGGAGCTTCCTGATGAGGCACCAAACGCATGAACGACAGTGGATTGGGATTTCCGAAAGCGGGCAGGGAAGTACCGGCCATCATCAGTCCGGCGATGGCTTTGCGGCATTCATCCGTCAATTCTCCATTCTTGACCATCAAGGATTTACCGCCTTTGGTGAGCTTGCAGTGAACGTGCAGGCCGCTTCCGGCTTTGCCTGCCGTGATTTTCGGAGCGAAAGTGAGGGTCACACCGTATTCGTATGCCAGCTGACGCATAATCCATTTGGCCACCACCAGTTGATCGGCGGCATCCTCCACATTGGTCGGAAGGAACTCAATCTCGTTCTGTTCGTAAATCTTGCCGTCCAGCGTGAAATTGCCTACTTCGGAATGACCGTATTTGATCAGACCGCCGGCCTGGGCGATGAGACGCATGGCTTCGACACGGTATTCGGTGAATTTGTTGAAAGGAGCACTCTCATGATAACCTTTCTGATCGGGAACGGGATAGAGATCCTCCGCATCCGCGATGACATAATACTCCAATTCGCCCATGGTCTGGAACTCATCCACCATGCCGGTTTCCTTCATGGCCTTGTGGGCTTTGCGCAGAATGAATTCCGGCGAACTCTCAAAAGGCTCTCCGTCGCGGTTGTAGAACGAACAGAGGATATCGAGCGTGGGAATGTCGGAAAAGGGATTGCGGAAAGCCGTCTTGTATTTCGGGACAACGTACAAATCAGATTTGCCGGCTTCCACAAAGGGAAACAGGCTGCTGCCGTCAACGCGCTCGCCGGCAGTGAGAATGCTCTCCAGATGCTCGCGACTGTGAATGACAAAATTGAGCGTCTTGAGACGGCCGTCCCATCCGCAGTAATGAAAATTGACAAACTGGATGTCCTGTTCCTCACAATAGCGGAGGATATCGTTGCGGGTGAATTCGGCAGCGGGTTTCTGCAGGTACTGAACCAGCAGATTGGGATTCATAGCGATTCTGTTGTCCATAGTGCTTGTTTTATACGATTGCAAATGTAACACGCGCTTTGATTTCTCACAATACTTGGAAGCGCTTTCTTTCGTGCTTTCTTGAGATATCCTGATATATGGGTTCTCAGTTTTAACGATTGTTGGCATTGATGATAAGAAGCAGTTCATATCTTTGTCTATGACAATGACACTGTTTTGAACCCATTTCAGAAGAAAGGAGTCCGGACAAGACAAATTCCATCACCTTATTATATTGATAATTTTATGAAAAGAAACTTTTTGATGTTGGCATTGGCCCTCACGATGGGGCAGTTGTATGCCGTTTCGCCCCTCAGTCCGCTGTCGGCCTCCGATGCGAAAACCGCCGATTGGCGTCAGGCTGTTCCCAAGGTGGATGAGGTCGGCGCTCAGTATTGTACCGAAGACATCGCCCCGATCAAGGCTCCTTTTGCCATGCCGGAACTGCAGCGCCCTGTCTTTCCCGACCGCAAGATGGATATTTCCAAAAACGGCGCCAAAGCCGGCAAACTTTCTACGGCTGCCATTCAGAAATGTATTGACAAAATATCAGCCAAAGGGGGTGGCACTGTGATTGTTCCCGCCGGAGAATGGCTGACCGGACGCATCACGCTCAAGGACAATGTGAATCTTCATCTCGAAGAAGGCGCCGTACTGCAGTTCAGCGGAGAAATCAAGGATTATCTTCCCGTGGTGCGCACCCGCAACGAGGGCGTGGAAATGTATTCTCTCGGTGGCCTGATTTACGCCGACCATGCGGAGAATATCGCCGTGACGGGCAAAGGTACCCTTTCCGGCCCGGGAACCGATTGTGAGATTTACAAGAATCAGGCCAAAGGCGGCGTCGTGGAGAAAATGGTGTCCGCCTCAACACCGGTGGAGGAACGCATTTACGACAACAAACAAGGACAAGGTGTGTTCCTGCCTATGTTTTTCGCCCCGATGGACAGCCGTAACGTATTGGTCGAAGGGGTCACTTTCAACCACAGTATTTTCTGGAACATCGTGCCTGTCTATTGCGACGGTGTGATTATCCGTGGCGTGACCGTCGACAGTTACGGCGGCCGAACCGACGGAATCGACATCGAATCGACCCGAAACGTATTGATTGAATATGTGACATTAGGATGTGGCGACGACTGTTTCACGCTCAAAGCCGGCCGTGGCGACGACGGTCTGCGCGTGAGCCGGCCCACTGAGAATGTGGTGATCCGCTATTGTGTGGCTCTCCGTGGCCCCGGCGGTATGACCTGCGGCAGCGAGACGGCCGGTGTCATCCGTAACGTCTATATGCACGACTGTGTGTTCACCAGCCCCAACAACGGCTTCTATTTCAAGACCCGCCGTCCGAGAGGCGGAGGTTGCGAGAATATGCTGTTCGAACGTGTGAGAATGATTTCTCCGGGCAAGGCATTCCGTTGGGATATGTTGGGTTCGCGTGCTTATGTGGGCGATTTGGCCAACCGTCTTCCCAAATTGGAGCTGACTCCGCTGACTCCTTTCTACCGCGACATCGTGATGAAAGACATCATTGTGGAAAAATGCAGTACGCTGATTCACGTGACCGGAATTCCCGAAATGCCTTTGACCGGTGTGCTGATTTCGAGAATGGATGCCTATTGCGGTCAGTTCCTCCGTCTGGCCGATGTCGATGGCCTGGTGATGAACCAATCCACGATTCATTCGGACGATCCGACCATCAGCGTGCTGGGTTGCAGCAATATCATGATGATTGACCTCGACACCCAGGGCAAAGAACTCAAAATCGATTATCAGGACAAAGAAAGCCGTCCGGTACTGGTGCTGTGAATCCCATAGTCACGTATCGGTATTTGTGACAACAGAATCAGGGCCATCATCTCTGAAAGTATCCTCTCTTTTCGCGAGGCCATGCTTTCCGGGGTGACAGCCCTGATTCTATTTTTTTGCTTGTCGGTTTGATTTCAATAGAAGACTTGGATTCTGTTATTAATTACGAGTTTTTTTGAGAACTGTTTTGCCTATTATTCTGCTCAATACTATTTTTGTTCCCGGAAATTCAAACAACTTCTTAAGCAACTCCTAAACCTTGTAATCATGTCACAAATAGAAAGAAGTTCACGAGAAAGAAGAATGTATAGGCGTATCCGCAATTGTGTCGGATACCTTGGCGTGATTCTTCCTTGGATGGCGCTGTTTTCAGCGGGAATATGCGAACATCCCGGCTATGACTGGTGGTGGAGCATTTCGGCGACTTATTATCAGACAGTTGCCATCGCAGGTGTTCTTGTGCCAGCATCCATTGTGCTGATAACCTATATCGGATATGATGCTCTTGACAACTGGATAACCACCCTCAGTGGCATATTCGGTCTTGGAGTGGTTCTGTTCCCTTGTAAGGTCAGTTGGATTCCGAACGGTACGCCTGTCGGATTCTTTCATATCCCCATCGAGATTTCCCATGTCCTTCACACCTGCTGCGCCACATTGTTTTTTATTCTGATAGCATTCAACAGTATATTCCTATTCACCAAGTCGATAAAATGCCAGACGAGACACAAGCGGATACGCAACAATATCTATAGATTTTGCGGCTGGTCAATGATTGGACTCGAGATTTTTCTGGGAATAACCAAACTCATAGGGGCTCCTGGCTATTGGACCCTTATCATCGAAATCCTGCTTCTGAACCTCTTCGGCTTAGCCTGGCTTGTCAAGGGAGAGACCTTCAGGTTTCTGAACGACACACCGGAGGAGAAAGGGGCTTCCTAATCAATGAAGCCGACGCGGAAATTCCGATAGGCACTGTGCGCCTGAGTCGTGCGGAAAGCGAACCAGCCTTCGTCGTACACCCGGTCATCTTCAAAATCCACCAGCAATTTCCCATCCATCCAATAACGGACCCGCCCGTCGTTGACTTCAATGCGGTTTTTGTACCAATGGTTGGCTTTGAGAAGATGTCTGGCATCTGTATATTCCGTCAGTATGGCCGGACGTGCCTCCGGATTTGTCACAGCATCCTCATTGGCTTCATAGCGGCGGAAACGGGTGGTGGAGTTGTGGTTGCCGCCATAGCCGAGATAGTACATGTTCATCCGGTAATATTGGACGAACACCCCCTGACGGGTATCGGTTCCGGCTTTGAGATCGAAGGGATTCGAAGGGTCCTGTGCCATCCAGAAGCAGTTCATGTCGCTCAGACGGTCCCATCCGCAAGCGTCATCCACTATGCATGACTCAAACTCAAAGAAGATATTGCCTTGGAAGCGGCGGTCATACCAAAGTGTGGCTCCTTTGGGCGCTTGCAGATGCAGCTGACCGTCGCGCAGAGAAACTTGAGCCTCTCCCGCGCTGTTGTCGGCTTCCAGGAACCAGTGATCCAGGCTGTCATCCGTATTGAAATAATCTTCGGCCAGATAGACGTTCTCGCGGATTGACTTGCAGAAAGGTTTGATTTTCAATCTTTTGAATTCTTGAATGGCGATATTGGCATATTCCAGACCGCCCCTTTCCCGCAGGTGGGTGTCATCCTCACGTCCGTCGGGATGGGCCGGATCCTCTCCGGGCTGCACATACAGATACAGTTTGCGGGCTTCCACAGGACCGAGTTTTTGAATCAGATCCGAAGTCAGACGGTGCATGTCGAGCAAAGGCACGTCCATGCTGTCGGCCACTTCGCGCATAATCTGAGGATATTCCTTAAGCCGTTGATTGACCAAATGGCCTTCTTCATCAAAAGTACACATGGCAATCGAGGTGGCCAGCAGAGGGTTGGCCTGACGCTCACGCACTTCTTCGACAAAACGGATCAGATTGTGGCGGTAGGCATCGGGCAGAGCCTGGCGTTCCGGTTTGGTCGAGGTGTCGTTGTGCCCGAACTGAATCAAGACGAAATCGCCGGGCTTCAAATCCTCCAGAATTCTGTCCCATCGTCCTTCGGCGCGGAAAGATTTGGTGCTGCGTCCGGCCATGGCGCGGTTTTCCACATGGATGTTGTCCTCAAAAAACAAGGGCAGCATCTGCGCCCAGCCTTTTTGAATGGTTTTCTGAGGATGGTAACTCTGTGCTGTGGAATCCCCGGCGATGAACAGAGTGGTTTCCGGCTGCTTCTTTTTGAAAGAGAGCAACAGAATGCAACATAGCAGCAGGCAGACGGAATAACGGATGAGATTTCTGAAATGCATAGATGTGGTTTTGTATGATAATCGGCAGACAAAAATACAATTTTGGCGCATAATCTTCCCCAAAAATATCATTTTGTTATTTGAGCATAATTCTATAGATTTGCCAAAATATGTATGACTGTATGAAAAATCTGATATTGACTGTATGCTCTCTGCTGACTGGGGTTTGTACCTTGGCAGAGAATATAGCCGTCCATACTCTTGATGCGCCGCAAGGATGGGTGACGGCTCAGAGTTGGGGTATTCCGTTTGCCCCGGGAGAATACAGACAGGGGGCTGAGTTCGCCTTGGTGGATAATGAGGGGCAGATGCATGCTCTTCAGCAGTGGACGCTTGCCCGTTGGGCCGACGGTTCGGTCAAATGGATGGGTTTCGCCTCGGATGCCATGCCTTCTGAAGGAGCTGTGTTGCATCCGCTGAACCGGAAAGAAGCCCTTCGACTGAAAAAGGAGAGCGAGGGACAAGGCATCCGGGTACTGCGCGACGGAAATACCGTCAGCATAGACAATGGCTTGTTTGTCTGTGAGTTCGACCGGAATCCGGAATCCACCTCCTTTATCCGCTCAATCCGATATGGCGACAAGGAAGTGCTGTCTGACGGCCGTCTGCTGCTTCAGACTTCTCAGACCGACAGGCAGGGAAGCACCGTCATGGAAAGCCTTCATTCCTATCGGACTTGTGCGGAATCGCTTGAAGTCGAACAGGAAGGCCCTCTCCGTGCCGTGGTTTGCGTACGAGGATGCCACCGTCCTGTAGAAGCCTCGGATTCCGGACTCAGTCTTCCGTTCACGTTGAGAATCTATTTG
>JAZRWU010000196.1:0-6106 GCA_045599885.1 Bacteroidales bacterium
GACGCTGCTCCGTACCATAGGCGGTTTGCAGCCGCCCCTGTCGGGCGAACTGAGCATCGATGGAAAAGCATTCGCTTCGTTGTCGTTGGCCGAACGCGCCCGCCGTCTGGCCTTGGTGCTGACCGACCGTGTCTCCATTGAACATTGCCGCGTCCGCGATTTGGTCGCTACGGCCCGTTATCCTTACCAAGGCCGTTTCAAATCCTTGACGAAAGAAGATAATGAACTGATAGACAGAGCTATTGTGGCTACACATCTGGAAGATCTCGCCAAACGTTCCATAGAGCGGCTTTCGGACGGAGAACGCCAGCGGGTGATGATTGCCAAGGCTTTGGCTCAGGATACGCCGGTGATTCTGTTGGATGAGCCGACCTCGCACCTGGATCTTCCCAATCGTATTGAGGTGATGGTGCTCTTGCGCCGGCTTTCCGAAGAATTCTCCAAAAGCATCCTTATTTCGACGCATGAGATTGAGACGGCTCTGAAATTGTCGGACACGCTCTGGCTGCTCCGTCCCTCGTCGGGAGGCATGCTCTGTGGCAGCCCGGAGGAATTGCTGTCGGCAGGAGCCGTTCAACGTGAATTCGCGCATCCCTCTTTCCGGATAGACGCTTCGGGTAAGTTGGACTTTGTCCTGAAAGAAGACGGAAAGGCGTAATCTTCCCCGAAAAGCCGAAAATCAATCCGGAGTTGTCGGATTTACCGCCCGAAAATATTACCTTTGCCGACGGAGATTCATCCGATGGAGAAGAAGAAACGAAACAATATACGGTACCGTATCTCGATAATCAACGAGAATTCGCTGGATACGGTATTCTCGAAGCGCCTGAACCGTCTCGGCTTTTTCGGCGTGTTGGGCGGCTTGCTGGTGCTGATGTTCCTGTTCTCCTATTTTATTCTGTTCGTTACTCCTATCCGCCGTCATCTTCCCGGCTATCTCGAACCGAAATTGAGGCAGCAGATGGTCAATCAGGCTTTTCTGTTGGATTCCCTTTCGGATGAGGTCAGCAAGCAGGACAATTTCATACAGCTGCTCAAAGTGATGATGACCGGTGATTATGAAATCGATACGGATCTCGATATCGATTCGCTGGCCCTGAGTCAGGCATCGGTCAATATGGAGGTGTCGCAGGCGGAGTTGGATTTCCGCAGCCGTTATGAGGAGTCAGAACGCTACAACCTTTCCGCGATAGCCCAACCCGTCTCCACCGACGGACTGCTTTTCTACGTGCCTTTCCAAGGGGAAATCGTGACCCATTACAGCGACCGCGACCGCCATTACGGCCTGGATATCAAGTCGGCCGGGCGGCAAAGTGTTCTCTGCGTGCTGGATGGGACGGTGACGTTCGCCGGATACACACCCGATTATGAATATGTGGTCTGCGTGCAGCACACCAACGATTTTCTGTCGGTCTATCGTCAAGCCAGTGAGATTCTGGTCCACGAAGGAAGTGCCGTCAAGGCGGGGGAGGCTTTGGCTTTCATTGTTCCGGATGAGGAGAGCGCCCGTCTTCCGCATCTTCATTTCGAGCTCTGGTATCGCGGACATCCGCTGAATCCCGAGGATTATATCTTGTTCCATCATGACTGAAAACGCTCCCAAACAGATTGCCATTCTCGGCTCGACAGGTTCTATCGGCACTCAGGCGCTGGAAGTGATTGCCGCGCATCCTGACCGTTTCGAAGTCTATGCCCTGACGGCCAACAATCAGGTGGATAAACTGATAGCCCAAGCCAGACGTTTTCTTCCTGAGGCCGTGGTCATAGCCAACGAAAAGCATTATCCGGCCTTGAAAGAGGCATTGGCCGATCTGCCGGTCAAAGTCTATGCCGGAGCGGATGCTTTGGAGCAGATTGTGGAGAGCGGACCTGTCGATATCGTTCTGACGGCGATGGTGGGATATGCCGGCCTGAAGCCGACGTTGAGAGCTCTGAAAGCCTCCAAGACTTTGGCCTTGGCCAATAAGGAGACGATGGTCGTGGCCGGAGAAATCGTCAATGAGACATCCCGCCAGTATAAAGCCCCCATTGTTCCCGTCGATTCGGAGCATTCAGCTATATTTCAATGCCTTGAATGGCAGAATCCGCTTGAGAAAATCATCCTGACGGCTTCCGGCGGGCCTTTCCGCGGTTATTCCGCCGGACAGTTGCGCGGGGTGACCAAAGCTCAGGCCTTGTGCCATCCCAATTGGAATATGGGTGCCAAAATCACGATAGATTCCGCCTCGATGATGAACAAGGGATTTGAGGTGATCGAAGCCAAATGGCTGTTCGGTATGGCCCCCGAAAAGATAGAAGTGGTGGTTCATCCGCAATCCATCGTACATTCCATGGTGCAGTTCCGCGACGGATCGGTCAAAGCTCAGTTGGGGCTGCCCGATATGAAATTGCCTATCCTCTATGCCTTTTCGTATCCCGAACGCTTGCAGACGGATTATCCCCGGGTGGATTTCCCGGCTTTGGGCCAGTTGACTTTTGAGCGCCCCGATACCTCTACCTTCCGCCATCTGGCTTTGGCATACGAGGCCATGGAGCTGGGCGGCAATATGCCTTGTGTGCTGAATGCCGCCAACGAGATGGCCGTCAAGGCTTTTTTGGAAGATAAAATATCCTTCCTGCAGATGTCTGAGGTGCTGGAAGGCACGATGGCCCGGACTGCCTATCTGCCGCATCCCGATCTGGAGGCTTACATGGCATCCGATGCCGAAGCACGCCGTAAGGCTGCGGAGATTATCAATTCGACAAAGTAATTTATAGTGTCCACCTGAATTCTGTTTGTATTATGATAACGTTTCTGATTAAAGCGGCACAGCTGATTGTCAGTCTGTCCATTCTGATAATGATTCATGAGTTCGGCCATTTCCTTTTCGCCAAACTCTCCAAAACCCGGGTCGAAAGGTTCTATCTTTTCTTCAATCCCGGATTTTCCCTCATGAGAATCAAGAAAGTCAAAGGCAAAACCGAATTCGACTTTTTCTCCAAAAATCCTCCGGCCCATTGGGCGGAAGAACCGGATACCACGATGTTCGGTCTGGGCTGGCTGCCCTTGGGCGGCTATTGTTCCATCGCCGGTATGATAGATGAGACGCAAAGCTCCGAAGATCTGGCCGCCGAACCCCAACCTTGGGAATTCCGGACCAAACCGGCCTGGCAGCGTCTGCTGATTATGGCCGGCGGTGTGCTGTTCAATTTCATCCTGGCCTTGCTGCTGTATTCCATGGTATTGAATGTCTGGGGAAAAACCTATCTTCCCACTCAGGAATTGCCTATGGGCATGGAATTCTCACAACCGGCCAAAGACGTGGGTTTCTGCGACGGCGATGTGCTTCTGGCTGCTGACGGACTGGAAATCGAGCAGTTCAACGATATGTATTTCCGCGCTATCGTGGAAGCGGAGAAAGTGACTGTCCTTCGCGGCGGCCGGGTCGATACGGTCTATATTCCCGATGATTTCATGCAACGTTTGCTGGCGGCCAAAGAAGGCTTCGCCGCCTACCGTTGTCCTACCGTCGTCCGCGAGGTGCTGGAGCATACTCCCGGGGCTCTCGCCGGCTTGAAATCGGGCGACAGCATCGTGGCGGTGCAGGGCATTCCGACTCCGACCTTCTCCGAATTTGTGGAGACGCTTTCCGCCTATCCCGACAGTCTGGTCCATCTCAGTCTGTTCCGTGGCACTCAGGCGATGACCCTTCAGGTGAAGTTGGATTCGACGGCGAAAATAGGATTCTACACCAAGTCGCTGGCAGAGATCTATCCGGTGGCCCAAATCGATTACTCTTTCTGGGAATCCATTCCAGAAGGCATAAAACTCGCTTGGAGCAAGTTGGGCGGTTATGCCGGCGATATGAAGTATGTCTTCACCAAAGAAGGTGTCCAAAGCCTTGGCGGTTTCGGGGCCATCGGAGGAATGTTCCCTGCCCAATGGAATTGGCGCGTGTTCTGGGAAACAACGGCCTTCCTCTCTATCATTCTGGCATTTATGAATATCCTGCCTATACCCGGTCTGGATGGCGGCCACATTCTTTTCCTTTTGGTGGAGGTGGTCACCCGACGCAAACCTTCCGATAAATTCCTGGAACGCGCGCAGACGGTCGGCCTGATTATTCTGATGGCCTTGCTGATCCTGGCCAACGGCAACGATATTCTCCGTTGGATAGGTCTCTTATGACATTTCGGGCACGATTTGGCTCACGCAATAACCTTTGAATTATGAAAAACACTTTGATGCTGCTGTTTTTGGCGGAAAGTCTGACTGTCTCCGCTGGAAATCTGAGGGTGATGTTCTACAATGTGGAGAATTTTTTCGACACCAGGCACGATGCCGGCAAGAACGACCGGCCTTTTACCCCCGAAGGCGATTATCATTGGACAGAACGGCGTTTTCAGATAAAGGCGGCCCATATCTCCCAAGTGCTGGCGGCCGCAGGAGAAAAGGGCTATCCCGACTTGATAGGAATGGCTGAAATAGAGAACGAGGCTGTCATCCGTTCGCTGATGCGTAAGGCGGGGATGGAATCGTCCTACCGTTATGTTCATTACGAATCACCCGACCAGCGGGGCATCGATGTCTGTCTGATTTACAACCGTTACCGGTTCAACGTGTTGGAATCCAGACCGGTGACGATACGCTTCGATGACGGACGGCATCATACCCGCGATATTCTCTATGTCAAGGGACGCAGCTTTGACCGCTCTGTCTGGCATCTCTTTGTCTGCCATTTCCCTTCGAGAAGCGGAGGCCAGAAGGCTTCGGAACCGCTGCGCTGCCGGGCGGCCGACTGTCTCCGTCGGATGACCGACTCCATTCTGACCGTAGAACCCAGGGCCCGTCTTCTGATTATGGGCGATTTCAACGACGAGCCTTCCGATATTTCGCTTTCTGAGCATTTGGGGGCGGTGCCGCCTTCCTCCGATACACGTCCCGCTTCCGGATTGTATAATCTCACTTGGCCGGTATCGCGTTCCAAGGCGCAGAAAAGTTACAAATACCACGGCAGCTGGTCCATGCTCGACCAGTTCATCGTTTCCGAAAGAATCCTGAAAACTCATCCCTCTGTCCGAGTTCTGTCCGAAGATTTCATGCTGGAGACGGACGACCGTTATCTGGGACGGAAACCTTTCCGGACCTTTTCGGGTTACAGCTATCTGGGCGGCTACAGCGACCATTTGCCTATCGTGATGGATTTGCGTTCACTGCCATAGGTTTTTCGCTTGATTTTGCCTACCTTTGTGCTCTTAATTTTAAGAGGAAATGGTATCTGTCTGTATGGCAAGTTATAACGGAGCAGCCTATATCCGTGAACAGATTGACTCTATTCTCTGCCAGTTGTCGGCTGAGGATGAGTTGCTTATCTCGGACGACGGCTCGGACGACGGCACGCCTGAGATTGTCCTTTCCTACCACGATCCTCGTATACGATTGATATTCAATAATCCGGAGAATAAAGGGGTGACTCACAATTTCGAGAATGCTTTGATGGCGGCTTGGGGCGATTATATATTCCTGTCCGATCAGGACGATGTCTGGTTGCCGGGAAAAATCACGGAAATGACGGCTTATCTGCAGGAGAATCACTGTCAGTGTGTCACTTGCAACTGCTCGATGACCGATGCTCAGCTTCGCGAACGGAAGAACCCCTATTTTGACTGGGGAAGACGGGGAAGACGTTCTTTTCTGGCCAATCTGATACATAACAGCTGGCAAGGCTGCTGTATGGCATTCGACCGTCAGGTGCTGGAGCTGGCTTTGCCTTTCCCGAAAGGACTGGTGGTCCACGACAGCTGGATAGGTCTGCTCGCACAGCTCAAGTGGCGTTGCGGCTGGCTGGCCGACCGTTCCCTGGTATTGTTCCGCCGTCACGAGGATACCGTCACGTTTGCCGGAAGGAAGAGCACCTTGAGTCTGGCGTTCAAAATCAGCTACCGGCTGCAACTGCTTTGGCATGTCCTTTGCCGGACGGTCGGGCGTATGAATATTGAAAATAAACATTTTAACAGATAATTCACCATGTTTGAGAATTTAACCGAACGGCTCGAACGCTCCTTCAAGATTCTGAAGGGACAGGGCAAAATCACCGATATCAACGTGGCCGACACGCTCAAGGAT
>JAZRWU010000197.1:0-2009 GCA_045599885.1 Bacteroidales bacterium
CTCCGGGCTTGCATTCTTCGTATATCCCCAATCCCCAACATCCACTTCACTTCCCACAGGACAAAAAATAAATGCCTGGAAACCGACACCATCTTGAACCTATTTCAACGGTTCAAAGATGTATGTCGCCAGGACTTCATAAGATTGACCGACTAAGAGGCTTTACCTTGTCCGAAACTTAAGTCGGGGGAAGCGTTAATCACCAGCATCGTGAATACGTCAGAACTCTCGTCGAATCCCAACCACAATAAGGCTGCCAATCTCGTTATTATTTGATTTTTCATTAAGAGGCCCGGCAAATAAAACGCCGTATGCCCCTTCTTCTATATAAGGCTGGTGGGGGTTTATGGAATGGAGGAATTTTTGGGAAGGGCGAGGTTTGAAACACCCTATTGTTGAGGAACAACTACTAATGGCTCTCCCACGGCGGCTGAAAGTTCAGAAATGGTTTTCAGGGTTAAGTTCGGGAAACCGGTGGTCCACCGTGATATGACAGCTTCGCTCCTCCCCATTCTTTTTGCCAATTCGCGTTGTGAAATTCCTTTTGTCTTCAATACATAGTCAAGCCGACTGATTACATAAGCTGACAGCCTGACCCCTTCAACATCTCTTTCTTTAGAAGTGCATCGAACTTCTGACTGCAAGAAATCAGTCAAGAAAGCCAAACAGCCACAAAGGAATTTTATTGCCATTGCCGATTTCGATAGAATCAATGGCAAGATAACTATCCTTTTCGTCTTTTATCTGGCCAAATGATTTCTTTCTCGCACCAACTTCAAACAGATATTTTCCATCTATCTTGAAATCACCTTTCAGAGGGAGAGAGACTTCGTGCGACATTGACAATTGATTCATAAAGAACGTCTCCCTCACGGTCCCCATCTCCACATTGTCTGACAAGGCATACATCATATTGGTATTGTCCAGATAAAGCTTTTCCGGGGCGGAGATATGTTTCAACGCTTTTGCAGGGGTTTTCAACATTGTAATCAGTTTTGCCTGCTCCAGAAGATTCAACAATTTCAAACCATGTTCCCTGTTCGTATCAAGTTGTTGATACAATTCATTCATTTTCGGTATGAAGGGAACTTGAACGGCCAGAATCATAAGCAGTTTCTTCAGTTTCTGCAATGTTCCAAATTCGACATCCTCCACTGCGGGGATATCCATATCTATAGTTTGAGAAATCACCTCCTGAATGCGTGAAAAATATCCGTCTCCTTCTTCTTTATAAAACGGATAATAACCGTTTGTCAAATACTTCTCGAAGTACGGCAGAACTTTTATTTTGGAAACTATATCAGAGGCTATGGAAACGTGATTGGAAAGCATATCATCCAAGCGGACAGCACTATAATCAATCGCCCCCTCAAACTTCAGGTATTCTCTGAACGAAAGCCCACCCAACTCGTAAGTCCGCAGCCGTCTTGACAAATCTCCGTCTCCTGACTTCAGTTTCAGAATGGACGAGCCGGTATACACAATATGCAAGTCAGGATAATCATCATAGATGTTTTTGATGCTATCCTGCCAATTCCTATACTTGTGTATCTCATCAAGAAAGATATGCGTACCACCGTGCGTGTAATGATACTCCACCAAGTCAGCCAGGTCATTGGAGCTGAACCATATATTATCAAGCGAAACGTACAACACCTTGCTCCTGTCGGGAAAATGCTCCTTTATGTGTTGAAGTATCAACGTGCTCTTACCGACACCCTTCGGCCCCTTTATTCCTATCAGGCGGTTATTCCAGTTGATAAGATAATACAACGGCCGTTTATAGGCGAGCGATATTTGATTTGATTTTCTGTTTGAAATCTGGTAGAGATAATCAATAGTAACCATAACAATCTTAGAGGATTTTTACAAAGGTAAATAAAAATCTTCAAAGATTGTTTGTTTCATTTCAAAATTTCATCCGTATGGACGGATGTCAATTCTTTGAGGGGCGTTCCCCTCAAACTCCCTGCCGTCACTTCGTTCCGACTCACTTGCCTGGATGACTG
>JAZRWU010000198.1:0-8220 GCA_045599885.1 Bacteroidales bacterium
GCGCCGAACAATTGATTTCGGCGGCCTTCCCGCAACTTTATCTAAAAGATATCCTGCCTCAGAACAGCGACGAGCTCGCCCAATCCCAATCGGAGATACAACGCTGCATCGAGCGTCTCGCCGCATATCAGACAGGAGATCAAGGTTTGGCATTCTGGCCCGGAAGCAGCCACAGCGACCCTTGGCTCACCGCTTATGCCGGCCATTTCCTGATTGAAGCGGAAAAGAAAGGGTATTCCATACACAGCAATCTAAAAAACAGCATTTTACACAACATCCAAATAAATGCGAAGAGCTATATTCCGAGTTCACAATACGAGGACTTCGTACAATCCTACCGTCTTTTCGTACTTGCTTTGGGCCAGGATTTCCAGACCGCAGCCATGAATCGGCTCCGCGGCAATAAACTTCTGACACAAAGCCAATATCTGCTGGCCAGCGCATACCTCTTGGCCGGTCAAAGCAAAGCGGCCCATACGCTCGCCGACAATTTGCAGCCTGTTCCGGCAGATTGTGCCGAGGATGTCATAGGCAGCGAGTTGCGCGACCAGAGCCTTATCCTCCCATATCTGCTGCTCAACGGCGATATGCAGGAGGCATACAAATTGGCCGGCCGGATTTCGGAAGCACTGTCCGGAGAACAATGGCTGAGTACCCAAAGCACCTCCATGGCTTTAGTCGCTTTGAGCGAATTCGCCCTTCGGAGTCAGGCAGACCGCAGCCTCAACTGCCTTTGGGAGAGCTATGGCGTATCCGAGACCATCCAAAGCCGTGATCAGAGCATCCGCCTCAGTCCGACCTTCCAAACCGACAGCCTCACGCAACGTATGAAAGCCTCTTTCAAACTGAGCAACATCGGCAACGGAAAACTCTTCGTCACCGTCACCAACCAAGGCATACCCAATGGAATCGATGCGGGTAACAGTTCACAAGGCCTGTCGCTGCAAGTGAACTGTTACAGTCCCGACGGAACCTTGCTCAATCCTGCCAGAATCAAGCAAGGCAATGATTTTCTGGTCAAAGTCACCGTTTCGAACACCGGCAGCACCGATAGGACCCAATTGGCTCTGACACAAGTATTCCCATCGGGATGGGAAATCATCAACGACCGTCTCGCCGAAATCGCCACAGGCCAGACCGAAGAAGCCGCCGAAGATTTCCGTGACATTCGTGACGACCGGGTCATTCATTATTTCGGATTGGCCGCCAAGACTTCCAAGACCTTCCTAGTTCATCTCAACGCCGCCTATCGCGGAGAGTTCGTGATGGCGCCTACGGTCTGCGAGGATATGTACGATGCCGGCCGTTGTCATGCCCAGAAAGGCGGACGGAAAGTCATCGTATATTGAGAAACGGTTTTGAATTCCATGGTGTGCCCTCAGGATAGACCTTCCGGAAAGCCCAAACCTTGGGTTGTTTGGATGATTTACGTCACACTGCTGATTCTGGCTGTGTTTTTCGCAGTGCCCTGTCCTCATTTTGACGCACCCGACAGCACCGTGGTACTATCGGCCGAAGGTGAACTGCTGGGAGCCAGAATCGCCGCCGACGGTCAATGGCGTTTTCCCGGAGAATTATCACGAGGACACAGACTTCCAGAGTGCTACGAAAAGGCTCTGCTCTGCTACGAAGACCGTTGTTTCTACCTGCATCCCGGAATCAACCCCTATGCGATAGGACGGGCGGCCTGGCTGTGGCTGAAACACGGAGAAATCCTCAGCGGCGGCAGCACCTTGACCATGCAGGTGGCCAGACTCTCCCGACAGCAACCCGAACGTACCCTTCCGGGCAAATTCCTGGAAATGCTGATGGCTGTCAAACTGGAAATACTCCACAGCAAAAACTATATTCTCCACCTTTATGCGTCCAATGCGCCTTTCGGAGGCAATGTCATCGGACTGGAAGCCGCCTGCTGGCGTTATTTCCAACATTCTCCCGAACAATTGAGTTGGGCCGAGGCCGCCACGCTGGCTATTCTCCCCAATGCTCCGGCGCAATTATATCCCGGTAGACATCCAGAATTACTGAAAGAAAAACGCGACAGACTCCTTGCCCAGCTCTACCGGCGGGGAAAAATCAATCTGATGGAATATGAGCTTGCCTTGAACGAGGAATTGCCGGACGCACCCGGTCCTTTGCCTCAACCCATGCCTCATTTTCGGGATTATGTCCAAAAGCATCATTCGGGAGAAAGAATCCAGACCAGCATCCGCTATGCCCTGCAGGAAAAAGGACAACGTATTGCCGATGAACATGCCAGACAACTGCAGGAAAGCGGAATACCCAACCTGGCAGCCGTGATTCACGAAGTGGGCAGCGGAGAGCCCTTGCTCTATATCGGAAATTCAAAACCTTTTATGAATCAAGGGCATGCCAATCAGGTGGATATCGTCCAAAGTCCGAGAAGCAGCGGGAGTATCCTCAAACCCTTCCTCTATGCGGCCATGCTTCACGAAGGCGAAATACTGCCTGACGCTTTAGTGGCGGACATTCCCATCAACATTGGAGGCTACATGCCTCAGAATTACGATTATGATTACAACGGAGCCGTTCCCGCCTCGCAAGCCCTCAGCCGTTCTCTCAACATTCCAGCCGTCAAAATGTTGGGGCTATTCGGGGGAGAAAGATTCATGGATTATCTCAAGGTATTAGGGTTCAGCACTTTACAATATTCATACGAGCACTATGGCTTATCACTGATATTGGGAGGTGGTGAGACCAGCCTATGGGAATTGGCCCAGGCATACGCTTCGCTGGCCCGAATGGACGCAGTGTTTTCCCCCTCTGCCGAATGGTTCACTCTTCAGGCCCTGACCGAGGTGAGCCGTCCCGAAGGCAGAAGCGGATGGCGTCAATACGATTCCTCCCGAAGGATTGCCTGGAAAACCGGAACCAGTTTCGGATTGAGAGACGCTTGGGCCATTGGCATCACACCGGATTATGTGGTGGCTGTCTGGGCGGGAGATGCCTACGGTTCCGGCTGTCCCAGTTTGAGCGGAACCAGCACGGCCGCACCTCTCATGTTCGATCTGTTCGACCTCCTGCCTAAAAGCGAGCGGTGGTTTTCCTCTCCGGACCAGGATATGGAATATGCCCGTATCTGTGTCGAAAGCGGATGTCTGGCAGGAAGTTATTGTCCTCATACCGAACTCAGGCCCATTCCACGGCAAGGACTGCGGACAGAAATCTGTCCTTATCATCATCTGATTCATTTATCGGAAGACCGTTTGTGGCAGGTCAGCAGTGCCTGTTACCCGATAGAGAAAATGCAGCACGACAGTCTGTTTGTCCTGCCTCCGGCCATGGAATGGTATTATCGGAAAAAACATCCTGAATATCAAACGCTTCCCCCATATCATCCCGATTGCGCCGACCAAAACCGGGCCGTGATTGAGTTGGTATCCCCCACCCAATGGGACAATCTGTATCTACCGGTCGAACTGGACGGAAGCAGAGGGAAAATTGTCATCCAAGCCGCCCACCGACATTCCAATTCAACCTTGTATTGGCATTTGGACGATGAATACATCGGCGCTACCGACGGGATTCATCAAATGGCCGTCTCTCCCGACTTCGGCGACCACCTCCTGCTGCTCACCGATGAGGAAGGCAACCGTTATGAGCAAGTATTCCATATCGTCTCCCAAGACGCCCAATCCGCGGCCATCAGCGATTGATATCCCGTGGCGGAAGATATTGGGGATAAATATGCGACATGGATGCCCAGAGACTGTCTTTGGATCCCGGATGTTCTGCCTCGAATTTTTCCAGCATTTCCCTCACCGATGGACGGAAAGAGGATTTTTCGTAGGGACAACGTTGCTGTTGAGGCTGAAAATCTTCCTGAACGGCAAAAGCCGCCAGATCTTCTTCTGAAATCAGACAGAGCGGACGGATAATCTGCATCGGGAAACGGTCCATCTGCAATTTGGGAGCCATCGCCTGAATACTGCCTTGAAACAACATATTCAAAAGAAGTGTCTCTAAAAAATCATCACGATGATGCCCGAAAACTATCTTATTGCACTCCAATTCCTTAGCCGTTTCAAACAAGGTCTTGCGACGGTTCCAGGAACAGAGAAAACAAGGTGATTTCCTATGATCTGTTTCCGGGTAAAAAGAAGTCTCACGCACTAAAAACGGCACCTTATGACGCGCACAATAGGCTTCCAGATAGGCGCAATCCGTCTGATAGGGAATATTTTTCATCCGGACATGCACCGCAGACACCCGGAACGCTGGCCGGAAATGAGCCGACAAATCACCCAATAACGCCACCAGCGACAATGAATCCTTGCCGCCGGACAATGCAATCAGCAGCGAATCGCCATCCTCAATCAATGCATAGTCACGGATGGCCTTTTTCATACGGCCGTCCAGCTTGTAACGCAGGCGTTCAGCGGGTGAATATTCGGACATCGTTGTATTTTTCGGCAAATTTACGAAACATTGTGAAGAATTCTTTATTTTTGCGCTATGATGAGTAAAAGACGGATCATTCATAAAATTCTGCTGGCCGGTATGCTGGTTCTGTTTTCCGGGACCGTCATACCTGCTTATGGCATAAAGAAAAATGAGCCGGAACCGCCAACGCGCTTCTCCCAGATGCTCAATGCGGTGGAAGATGTGGTCGTGCTCGACAGTCTCGTCGTACCGGCCGACAGCGTGCTCCGTTATATCCGGCTTCATCCTTCTTGCGGACAACTCAAAAAGAGCCAGACATCCTCTTCCGAGACATCCAAGAGACCTGCCCTGCTCTTTGACCATATTTCGGAAAAAGGCGACCGTTATCTCAGCAGCCAAAGCAAGACAAGCGCGACCGACAGAAAGCCGTATCTCAATCTTTATTCATACGATTTGCTTTTGGACGGTTGGGAAGCGCTGCGTATGGACGACAATATCAATCCCGCCGGAAGCAATCAGTGCAACGCCTATCTGATGAGTGACGGTGTGACGGTCTATTTCGCTTCGGATGCAGAAGGAGGCCTCGGAGGATACGACCTTTATGCCAGCCGCTACAATGCCAATATCGGAGGTTATTTCCGACCGGAACCTCTGCCTCTGCCCTTCAATTCGGAATACGATGATTTGCTCTATATCATTGACGAACAAGCCCGTCGGGGTTATCTTGTTTCCGACCGCCAACCGGGAAGCGGGATGCTGACCATTTATATTTTCCAACCCAACCGCGTCCGTAGAATTTTGAGAGGTCTGGAAGACAAGAGCCTGGAAAGACGGGCGAAACTCACTTGCATCGCCGATACCTGGAACGGTCTGAATGTCGATTCGGTACTTCAGGCTCAGGAAAAAGTCTATCAGGAGACACATATTTCCATACAGGCCGCCGATGAGAATGAGGAAAAAAATCCGGGATTCCGCATTCAGGGCGACCTCGTCTATCAGAATTCCGAGGATTTCCAGTCGGAAGATGCCAAGGCTCTTTTTCTTGAGTATTGCGACAAGAAACTGATTTTCAATCAATTGGAATCAAATCTCGTCCAATTGAGACAAGAATATTCGGAAGCCGGAAAGCTGAAAGAAGAAGCCGAGGAACAGGCAATGGCCGAAGAAGAGATTGTGGCCAAAGAAATGGCCAGAGAAGCCATTCAGGGAGCTAAAGAGACTATGAAAGAGCTTTCTTCCAAAATTGTGGATGCCGAAAGTGAGGTTTTGGAACTGCAATATAAGCTGGAAGAGATGGAAAAGCAAATCCGCCAAAAAGAATACAAGGCACTTCAAGCCCTCGAAAAAAAATAAGCTATGGATATCGCCATTATCATCGGACTCTTGCTGCTGGGCTCCATTTTCATCTTGTTGGAACTGTTTTTCCTGCCGGGAATCTCTGTCGCCATCATCGGAGGAATCGGTTGCTATGCCGCAGCCGTGGTTCTTGCCTTCCAACATTTGGGAGAACTGGCCGGCAGCCTTACCCTGCTCGCCACGCTGGGAGCCGCCGCAGTCAGTGTCTATCTGTTTTTCCGTTCCAAGACACTCGACAAAATGTCGCTCAACTCCGAAATCGGATCAACGGTCGATGCCATGCAAGGCTCTGACATTCAGCCAGGCGATCAAGGTTTGTGCCTTTCCCGTCTGGCGCCGATGGGCAAAGTGCTGATTCAAGGCAAAACCTTGGAGGGGAAAGCCGAAAACGAAATGATAGAAGAAGGCTGCAGCGTGGAAGTCATCGCCGTGGAAAGCAACCACGTGGTGGTGAAACGTGTGGCTTCTGAAAAAATCAGTTAATAAACCATTATCAATCAACACGGTGGGAACATCCGCCCCAATATCAACTCTATGACAAGTCTCAGTATCATCCTGGTAGTGGCCGCCATCCTTCTATTGGCGATATTCTTCCACTATGTACCCTTCTTCCTTTGGCTGTCGGCCAAGGTGTCGGGAGTCAATATCTCGCTTATCCAACTCTTCCTGATGCGGATCAGGAAAGTGCCGCCATCAATCATCTGCAACGCTTTGATTGAAGGGCACAAGGCCGGTCTCAAAAACCTGCGCCGCGATGATCTCGAAGCTCACTATCTGGCAGGAGGTCACGTGGAGAAAGTGGTTCACGCCCTGGTTTCTGCCTCCAAAGCCAACATCGACCTTTCGTTCCAAATGGCCACCGCCATCGATCTGGCCGGACGCGACGTATTCAATGCCGTACAGATGTCGGTCAATCCCAAAGTCATCGATACTCCGCCGGTCGCTGCCGTCGCCAAAGACGGTATTCAGCTGATTGCCAAAGCGCGTGTCACCGTACGCGCCAACATCAAACAATTGGTGGGTGGTGCCGGAGAAGACACCATCCTGGCCCGCGTCGGTGAAGGTATCGTTTCCTCCATCGGTTCTTCCGAAAGCCACAAACAAGTGCTCGAGAACCCGGATTCCATCTCCAAACTGGTGCTCCGCAAAGGTCTGGATGCCGGAACCGCATTCGAAATCCTATCCATCGACATTGCCGATATCGATGTCGGAAAGAACATCGGAGCCGTGCTGCAGATGGATCAGGCTCAAGCCGACAAGAACATTGCCCAGGCCAAAGCCGAGGAACGCCGCGCCATGGCCGTCGCCCTTGAACAGGAAATGAAAGCCAAGGCACAGGAGGCACGCGCACAAGTGATCGAAGCGGAAGCAGAAGTACCCAAAGCTATGGCAGATGCTTTCCGTAGCGGCAATCTGGGCATTATGGACTATTACCGGATGAAGAATATCGAAGCCGACACCTCGATGCGCGAAAGTATCGCCAAACCTTCCGCAAAAGAGAACTCCAGCATTAAAAAATAAGAAGCTATGCCCCGTTATTTCCCAGAATCCGAACTGATCATCCAAGAAGACGGCAGTGCCTTTCACCTTAGGATGAAGCCAGAGCAGCTTGCCGATAAAGTGATTCTCGTGGGCGATCCGGCCCGACTGGATCTGGCTGCGCCGAAAATGGAAGTCGAGTCAAGGACTCACAATCGGGAATTTCACTCATTGACAGGCTGGTACAAGGGGAAACGCATCACATTCGTCAGCGTGGGCATCGGTACGGACAATGTCGATATTGTGCTCAACGAATTGGACTCTCTGGCCAATATCGATTACGCCACACGAACCGAAAAGCCCGTCCACCGTTGTCTGGATATCGTGCGTATCGGCACCTGCGGCGGATTGCAGGCTGACATGCCGGCCGGGACCATGCTGATTTCCGAAAAATCCATCGGGACAGACGGAATGCTCAATTATTATGCGGCCAGAAATCAAATCTGCGACCTTGAATTCGAGCAGGAATTCTGCCGCCAGATGCAATATTCCGACTTATGGGCCAAACCCTACGTCGTGGATTCATCCAAGGAACTCATCGGACGTATCGGTCAAGGAGAAATGGCATTGGGCGTAACTGTCACTGCCAACGGTTTTTACGGGCCACAAGGCCGGCAACTCCGCGGCACGCTGGCTATGGAGAATTATGTGGACAGACTGCGGGCTTTCCGTTACGGGCGCTACCGTATCACCAATTTTGAGATGGAAAGCGCCGGAGTTGAAGGAATGGCAACCCTGCTCGGGCATCGTGCGATGACCGTCTGTCTGGTCATTGTCAACCGCTATGCCCAAACAGCCCAGACCGACTACCACAATGCGATGGAAGAGCTGGTCACTAAAGTGCTGGATAGAATTTGAAATGAACGAAGATACAATCTGTGCTATATCAACGGCTCCTGGCAAGGGCGGAATCGCCCTTGC
>JAZRWU010000199.1:0-2412 GCA_045599885.1 Bacteroidales bacterium
CTTGGAGGGCTCACACTCCGCAATCCGGTGCTGACGGCATCGGGGACCTTCGGTTATGGAAAGGAATACACCGATTTCTTGGATCTGGCCCAATTGGGCGGTATTATCGTCAAAGGCACCACGTTGCATCCGCGCGAGGGCAATCCTTATCCCCGTATGGCCGAGACGCCTTCGGGCATGCTCAATGCCGTCGGTCTGCAGAACAAAGGCGTCGAGTATTTTGTGAACGAAATCTATCCTCAGATCTCCGATTTCCCGACTCAGGTGCTGGTCAATGTGTCCGGCTCGACGGTGGAGGATTATGTGGAATGCGCTGCCAGAATCCAGGAATTGGAGGCTATCCCAGCCATTGAGCTGAATGTCTCCTGTCCCAATGTCAAACAGGGCGGCATGGCTTTCGGAGTCAGCACGGAAGGCATCTCGACGGTCGTGGGCGCTGTCCGCAAGGTCTATCACAAACATCTGATGGTCAAGCTCTCACCCAATGTGACAAGCATCACCGATATCGCCAAAGCCGCTGAACAGGCCGGAGCCGACTCCGTTTCTCTGATCAACACCTTGCTCGGAATGGCCATCGATGCTGAAAAACGCCGTCCCAAACTCTCGACCGTGACCGGAGGCTTGTCGGGCGCTTGCGTCAAACCCATAGCGCTGAGAATGGTATGGCAGGTGGCCAAGGCCGTTCAGATTCCCGTCATCGGACTGGGAGGCATTTCATCGGCACAAGATGCCGTGGAATTCCTGCTGGCCGGCGCTTCCGCCGTCGAAATTGGAACGGCCAACTTCATCGATCCGCAGATTTCCGTCAAAGTGGCGGAAGGCATCGCAGATTATTGTGAACGTCACGGATTCACATCCGTCAGCCAATTGACAGGCGCTTTGGAAATATGAGAACACACAAAACATCCGGAACACTCCTTCGCATCCTGCTGCTCATGCTCACGATGAGTATAGGGACAGCCTGCGATCCGGGATGGGAAGACGAAGTGAGCTTCACACCCGACAATCTGGTCGGCTTATGGCGATGCACCAACGTACCCGGCAACGAACTCTGGCTCTATCGGGCCGACGGAACCGGCTGCACTTGGAACACAGCGGATGACGTCACTCAGGAAGAAGCGCAGGAATTCACCTGGACGCTCAAAGTATCGACGCTCACGCAACTGCATCAGATGGAGATTTCGGGACTGGAGATTCCCAAAGTCTATACCGTAACCGAACTCGACCAATATCACATGGTATATAAGGACAGTTACGACACCTTCTATTCTTTCGGCCGTCTTACCCAACAGGACGGAGAATAATCATCCCTCACAAAACCATTCATCTGCTTATGAACAAGCCTCTTAAAATCACGCTTTGGTCTATTGTCGGCCTGCTTGGCCTCTGCCTGCTGGCGGTAGGATTGGTTTTGTACATCTTCTTTTCTCCCGCCAAGCTGACCCGTCTCGTGAATCGCTTTGCCGAGAATTATGTGGAATGTCCTTATGAAATAGGGAGAATCGAACCCACTTTTTTCAGCACCTTTCCCCAGTTCGGGTTGAAAGTGGACAGTATTATGCTTTATGACGGAGATTCCACCTGGGCTTCTCTTGAGAATCTGCAAGCCAAAGTGGACATCAAAGCCATGACTGAAGGCTCGCTGCAGGTGGATGAGGTATTGATTCAAGGTCTGAACGTGAATCTGAGCATCGATACCGCCGGACAATGCAATTTTGATGTCTTCCGTTTCCCAGAAGACACCTTGAACACCGCGAAAGATTCTGTTTTTCATCTTCCTTTCGATAAAATACTGCTGAGCAGGCTGGGCATCCGCCGTTTGAACGCCTCATTCAAGGACGAGCGCAGCGGAATGAGCGCCACCCTGAAAGATTTCCGTCTCCACTCCAAACTGAATATTTCCGAGCGGGAAGCCGAAGGACTGATTCAATTGGGCACGTCGGCGCTGGGGTTCCGCACAGCCGTTCAAGTCCTGGCCGACAACCTGCCTCTGAAAATGCAACTGCCTATACATCTGTCTTTTGAAAATCCGCAAATTGATTTGGACAATGCTTCCATAGAGCTGGCTTCGCTTCCGCTTCAAATCGACGGTAGCCTGAGCATGGACGGAAGCCCCGACATAGATGCCGAACTGAGCATAGGTTCCCAAGACAACACCTTGGCCGATTATCTCGTAGTGCTGCCCGACAAAGTGGCGGCCTCGCTTCAGGGACTGGACACCCAAGGCAAAATCCGTCTGCAAGGACATTTGGACGGCCGTTTCACCGAACAGACTTGGCCCAAAGCGGATATACGGATTCAGATGGAGAATCTGGACTATCGCAGCGATTCATTGGAATGTCAGGCTTCCGCTTTGAATCTGCATTGGCAATCCGGCAGCGACCTCTCGAAAACCGTACATCTCGATATGGG
>JAZRWU010000200.1:0-6445 GCA_045599885.1 Bacteroidales bacterium
CTGTTTAAATTTCTTCCAATGAAAATATTATTAAGCTATTCAAACTCATTTCGATGCGCTTTTCCTGTCTTCCCGGCGTCTTTTTCCCCTTTTCCTCTTCGAATAGCCCGCTACCCGACATCGGAAAACGGGAAAAATCCACTCGGAAAGTCCAGAAAAATCTCTATCGGACAAATTTAAACAGCTTCTAAAAAACGGACGCAGGAATCCGACGTGGATTTCCGTGCGAAGTTACGGATTATATCAGAATAATATCTATTTTTGTTGAGCCGATTTCTTCTGACCTCAGAAGTCCGCCCAAATTTCCGTTTCCCATCATGGCCTCTATGGTTTCCATCTGTATTCCCATCTTCAACGTCCGCATCGGTCCTTTGGTCAGCGGACTGTGGCGTTCCGCCTCCGTCTGCGGCGTGGAATTCGAGATATTGGCGGCGGACGACTGTTCGGAAGAAAACATAGAATTGGAGAATCGTGAGTATTTTCAAAAACAGGCCGGGGAGCATCCTCAATTGAGATATTTGGAGAACAAGGAGAAAATGGGGCGTTCCAGAATACGCAACTTTCTGGTTTCCAAGGCAAAATACGGACTCATCCTGATGTTGGACTGCGATGCCGCCCTGCCCGACGAAGATTTTGTGGGACGCTATTTGGAGCACCTCTCCGAAGCGGATGTATGGGTCGGCGGCTGCGCGTACAGAATAGAGGCACCCGATGACGGCAAACGTCTGCGCTGGGAATACGGCAGGCAACGCGAGGCTCTTCCCGCCGCCATACGCAACCGCCAAACTTGGAAATCGTTTTCGTCCTTCAACGCCATGTACCGGCGTCAAGTGCTGCTTTCCTGCCCCTACGATGAAAACATACAAGGCTATGGTCACGAAGACACCCTGCTCGGACTGGCACTCGAAGCGAAAGGCTTCCGCATCCTGCATCTGGACAATCCATTGTACCATGAAGGTCTGGACAAAAACGCTCAATATCTGAGCCATTCGCGGCTCGCCGTAGAGAAATTCATCACAAATCCAGCGTTTTCATCGGACAAAGTCATACAGAACATCCGCATATTGCACTGCTATGAACGCTTGAAAGCGCTTCATCTGGACGCCGCCACAGCCTGCGTGTACCGGCATTTCGGTTCCGCGATGGAAAAACAACTCTGCGGCTCCCAGCCTTCTGTCCACTTGTTCGACCTGTACCGTCTGAGTTACCTCTGCCATTACGGAAAATGCCATTCCGCTTCCTCGGAAACAGCATCTGGCGGCACTGGTTCCGTGGATGTTCCCGAAGGAAATCCGCTGATTTCCGTCATCGTACCTACATACAACCGGGCAGATGTATTGGACCGCTGCATGGAATCCGTCTTCCGGCAGACATACCGCCCCATTGAGCTGATCGTGGTTGATAACGGTTCCACAGACCACACGCAAAAAGTGTTCGAAAGCCTTCAAAAACGCTTTGAAAGCGACGAATTCCCGATGAAATGGGAAAAAGAAGAGCAAAGAGGTGCCTGCCAAGCCAGAAATCGAGGACACAAGGCATCCAGTGGCCGATTCATTTGTTTCTTCGACTCTGACGACGAGATGCATCCAGAAATGTTATCAACCTTATTCGCAGCTTTTTCAGACCGGAGACAGTCAGAAAACGGTATCAAAACGCCCGATTTCACCGCAGGTTTCGGTCGGATTGACAGGAGCTCAAAAAAGCATCCGAAATCCCGCTCGGACAATCCAGCCCGGCAGCTCATCGACCCCGTGCTGATCACGCACAACATTCTGGCCTCCCGCACCTACCTTGACCGCGTCGGACTATGGAATCCCACGCTCGAACGCTGGCAGGATCTGGAGTTCGGTTTCCGCCTCCTGCTTCCGCATCCCCATTGTGCCTGGACTTCAGGTCCTCTTTTCACCATCCATCCAAGTCAGGATGCCATTTCCGCCCCTTCTTTCAGCGCAGACGAGACAAAATTGGCCCATACGCTGAATGTCATTCACAAAGAAATTCTGTCCGCCGATGAGCCCGACAACGAGCGCGTCCGGCAACTGGTGGCATTGAGTTTTAAAATCACCATGACGGCCGCCACATTTTATCGGGAGAAAGAACATGCTTTGGCTGAGCGTTGGAGAAACTGGGCGGAAACCCTCCTGCCCGACCGGAGAAACGGCCGGAAAAAAGGACATCTTCTCATCCAATTCGCATACATTTACGCCAAATACGGCGGAAGAGGCTGTTGGCGCGTAGTCCGTTGGTTCATCTGACGATGTTCTTCCTTTTGCCGTTGTGCTTGCTCAGCTCTATTATTATTCATACTTTTGCACATCAATTGTCATCAACATGAAAAAGATATTTTTTTGGACTGGAATGGCCTTGTCGATGGTCATAATCGCATCAGGATCCGTCAGCTGTACAGACGACCCGCTCGATGAAAAAGAAAAGGAGACAGATTACCCGTCTATGCAGAAGTCATCATTGCCGACGGTATATATTGACACGGAAAACGGTATGGCCGTCGATTCAAAAGAGACCTACGTTGGAGCCAGGTCAGGATAATAGCCGATGGCGAATTGAATACCATGTCTTCGGCCAAAATAAGAGGTCGGGGCAATTCCACATGGAGACTCGACAAGAAACCCTATCGTATAGAGTTTGACAAGAAAGAGTATTTTGGCGGTCAGGAGAACGCCTATGCCAAAAAATGGGTGCTGCTTGCCAATCATGCCGACAAGACCATGCTCAGAAACAATACGGCCTTTTTCATAGCCGCTCAGTTGGGACAGCCCTTCGTTCCGTGTTCGCGCCATGTTGATCTGGTCATGAACAACAACCATCTCGGCACTTATGAAATATCTGATTTCCTGCAAATTAAGAAGGATCGCATCCCTGCGGGAGATTTGGGTTTCTTTGTGGAAGCCGATGGTTCATATCTGAACGAAAAGACCTATTTCTTTTCAGAAAAGGGTATTCCATTCACCATAAAGGACCCTGATGGAGAAAAAATGTGGCCTCAGCAGATTCAGTACATCAAGGATTGCATTCAGGAATTTGAGAATGTGCTGTTCAGCGAAGACTATCTTGATCCGCAAAACGGATACAGGGCCCTGGTTGATTCCACATCGCTCGCCTCATGGTTCCTGACAGGTGAATTCGCTGCCAATATTGATTCCTATTGGAGTGCCAACATTTATAAGGACGGCACTGACAACCGCCTGTATTTCGGACCTGTCTGGGACTTTGACATAGCATTCAACAACTGCAACCGCATGGGTGACGTGTCTGAAAAAATGATGATGGCAGCCGGCTTCGGCCGTAATCTGATAGGTATTTGGCTGAAGAGGATGTGGAGCGACCCATGGTTCAGGCAACTTGTCTATTCAACATGGCGGCAGGCACGCAGCCATGGCATTGTCAGTGCGACTATGACTCATATTGATGAGATGGCACGATACATTGATTCATCACAACAACTCAACTATTCAGTGTGGGATATTGGCATCCGAAATTACAATGAGATGTATCTGTTTGACAATTATTCGGATGGCGTGAACTTCCTCAAAGATTTCATAGAAAAAAGGGCTCTGTTCTTGGACAACACACTTGCTTTGGCCCAGACAGAACCCGATGCTCCTGTTTTCAACTCCAATCCTTTCAAACCTCAGAACTGGTATTACAATTTTATGGACGAAGTTGACCAGTGGTTGGTTGAATCGGATGGAGAACAGGTGTATCTTGCCAGACGTGACCAGTCCAAATCCATGGAAGAGTGTTGGAAAATCATTCCAAACAGTGACAATACCGCTTTCATGATTGTTGACAGACAGAATGGATTGGCCATCACTGACAATTCTTCTGATGCTCCCGGCGCCAGAATAGTTCTTCAGGAAGCCGATGAGAATAACAACAGCCAATGGTGGCAGATTTTGGATTACTACGCTTTCTGGACCATCCGGAACTGCCGGACAGGTTTCATCCTGAAGCATCCTGTATCATCGGACGAAGCCATCGTCACGGATACAGACACCCCCGAGAACCGCTCACTAAACAACTTCAAGTGGCACATCATGCTTGCCGAACCTATTTGAGCAGCAAGCGTCCGATTCTGAGAAACAGAGTGAAAAGCAAGGCGGGAAGCGCATTGAAGTACTTCCCGCCTTGCTTTTCATTTTCGATTACGCCGAAAAACCACTTCTTATTTATAGAACTTGGCCGCAAGCGGATCCCAATCGCCCAACACGTTGGAAAGCGTGTATTCCGCTGCCTGACGCTTGGTCAGCTGTTTGCTCCAAGGATTGCGCTTATCCGGCTGAGCACCAGGACCGTAATTGTTGTATTCCATAAAACGGGCCGTCTTCTCATTCTCAGGATTGCCCCAGTTGTTCCAGCCGCCGGGAGCGATGAACTCACCCATTTCGGTATTCATGAACAGAGTCATACCATAGGCACGCCAGGGACGTCCAAGAGCCATTTTGGTCACCGTGTTGTCGGCCGTGATCTTGCAATGGTCGAAAATATAACCATACTTGATGTATTCCGGCGTCGAGGCTGCTGTAACAAAGGAATTGCGCTTGCAATGCAGCTCACAAGCCTCAAACCAGGCCGTGCCGGGACCGAAAATATAGTCGGTCGTACCATCGATGTAGCAGTTGGCGAAATAGTAGCGGGATGCCTCACGACCCGTATATATCGTGTCCTGATTGCCTAAAATGCGGCAATTGAAGAAGGCCACCCGGTCGCCTTCCACGTGAAGCGCCACGGCCTGACCCAGTTGGGGAGCGTTGTTGCGGATGGTCAGGTTCTCAAAAGTGATGTCGTTGCCCTGAACCAACAGCGTGTGGGTTCTGAACGTACCCATCTTGTTGATATTGGCGTGGTCGGCCCAAGTGATGACTGTTCCCTCAACGCTTTCGCCGACGAAAACCACATTGGTCACCCAGGTATGCACCACCACTTTCTCCTCATACACACCATTCTTGATCAGAACGCGTGTGCGCGGGCCGGGCTTGAAGGCCCGGATAGACTCAATCGCCTCTTGAATCGTGGTGAAATTACCACTGCCGTCCTTTGCCACGACGATATCGAAATTCTTGACATCCTCCGACACCGAAACGACAATTTTCTTTCCATCCGTCCGCACTTTTTTCCCATTGGCGGCATGGACACCCGCCACGCAGACTGCTGACATCAACAGCCAGACAAACAATTTCTTTTTCATATTCTGAGTATTTGAGAAAAGTTCCAGTAAGTTACGATGAAATAAAGTGGTAGAAGTTACCAAATACACACAGTATTTTGACATACCTGGACAAAATTCAGAATTAATCTTGAATAATACAAGCCTCAAAAACAGTTTTTCGGGCCAAAGTCCATTCCGGAGAACAAAGAGTCTCCCAACTGGCCTGTTATTCGACAAATGGTTTGTATTTTTTTATACAGCTATCTATATATCAACATAATATCAATACGCATGAGAACCATCACCGTACGTCCGAATTGTCCGACAGCGTTTCTCAATATACCAATAATAATCTGAAAAACAACCAGATAAATACAATTATCATTTCAAATGGCAAATATTATTTATGCAAACGATTATATATCAACTATTTACACAAAATATTCAAAGAGCAGCAAAACAGAACCCGGCTATTGCAGGGAGTTTCAAAATTGAATATCTTTGTGCCTCACCAAACACTACTTATATGAAAGTTTTCCATTCTTTCCGCATCGCCGGTCTCATCGCCTGCGCCACCCTCATCGGCTGCTCCACCTCCAATGAATACTGGTCCCAGCAGGAGCAGGACATCATCAACGACCCCACGGACATTCTCCGCGTGCTGACCGTCAGTCAGGCATCCGACAGCCTCGTTCTAAGAACCCGCTGCCGCAATCTTAGCATTGAAGAAATCCAAGACGATTTATATAAAACATTATGCAAGAAGATGATCGCCACCGTCACTTCCCCTGAGCAAGACGGCGTCGGCATCGCCGGACCGCAAGTCGGCCTCTCCAGGCGGATTGTCGCCGTCCAGCGCTTTGACAAGGCCGGCTACCCCTTTGAAGTCTATCCCAACATCCGGATAACGGAGAGACGCGGTGAACAGGCCATCGGACCGGAAGGCTGCCTCTCCGTACCCAACCGCAGCGGAAATGTTCTGCGCTGGCAGGACATCGACATCTGCTACACCTCCACACACAGTTTGAAAGACACGACTGAGCATATCCAAGGATACACCGCCGTCATTTTCCAGCACGAGACCGACCACTTGGACGGAATTCTCTACACGGACAAATTGGTGAAGGAGGAATAAGAGACTTACGGTCTGATTTTCAGTTTGAAAACAGCCGGAAAATCACTGCTTTTCGCATCCGGAGCGGCAATGCTCAAACCCTGCTCCGATTGACGGAATTTCAGTTTGCCGCCGTCCAGGAGACTCACGCTGCGGACTCTGCC
>JAZRWU010000201.1:0-20691 GCA_045599885.1 Bacteroidales bacterium
AGACACGGGTCGAAAGAGCCACATTCAGAACGTTGTAGCCCGTTCCACCGAAAACTTCCTTGACGAAAATCACGGAAAAGGCCGTAGCCACAGCCACCATCCAGAGGGGCACGCCGATGGGCAGAATCAAGGGAATCAGCAGACCGCTGACCAGATAGCCTTCGTGAATCTCCTCACCTTTGATCTGAGCCGCCCAGAATTCGATGACCAGACCGACTACGTAAGATACGATGATGTATGGAAGCACTGCCAGCAGGCCCCAGAAGAAGGTCTGGAAGAAACCGACCTGCGCACCGGTGACCAGATAATGCTGATAACCGGTGTTGTACATACCGAACAGCAAGGCAGGAATCAGGGCGAGATCCACCCAGAACATCGTACGCTTGGAATCCACCGTGTCGTGGATATGTGTTCCCGACTTGGATGTCGTGTGGGGAACATAAAGGAAGGTCTCGAAGCCTTCGAAGACCGACCTGAGAGCCGACAGCTTTCCACCTTCCTCAAACGAAGGTTTCATTTTGTCGAGCAATGTACGTAATGATTTCAAAGCCGTATAGTTTATTTGTTAATATTAATCTTCACCGTTTTCAGCTTTCAGAAGGTCGAGCGCTTCACGGACGGTTTTCTGAACCTCGATCTTGGAAGTGCAGACATATTCGCAGAGGGCGAAATCCTCGGGAGCGACCTCGTATATACCCAAAGCCTCCATATCCTCCAGATCCTTGACGATGCAGGCACGCAGCAGACGTTCCGGCAGGATATCCATCGGGAAGACCTTGTCGTATTCGCCGGACATGATCAGGGCGCGTTCTCCACCCAGAATGCGGGTATCGGTATCGTATGCCTTCTTGGGACAGATTCTGGACACCAGCTTGGTAAAATAAGTGGCGCTGGAACTGAACTTGTTGAAACGCGGCATGACCCAGCCGAGCAGTTCGTCCACATCCGTTCCCTCATGAAGAACCGTGACTTGGGAATCATAGAATCCGAGATATTCTTCCATCGTCACTTGAGTTCCGGTCAAAGCGTTACCGCTGATGAAACGCAGGGGTATTTCCTTATATACATTACCTTCCAGAAGAGAAGACATCTGGATACCGGGCTTGCAGCATACATACGCAGGCTTGCGGACTTCAGGACCGGTGATGGCGACTTTGCGGCTCAGATCCACGATTCCTTTATTGAAAAGGCGTCCGAAGAAGACCAGATCAAGCGCATTGACACACCAGACCACCTCGCCTTTGTTGACAGGTTCGGTATGGTTAATCAGCACACCGATGTTGCCGGCGGGATGAGGACCTTTCACCGTGCGGATTGCCACGCCCTTGGCCTCGCACAATTCTTTGGCGGCGCCTTGAGCGGGGATACTGAGATAAACCTTGCCGGCCGTCAGCTTGGTCAAAGCATCGAGACCCGTCTGGAGATCCGCTCCCTGTCCTTTCAGCAGATAAGCATAATCGGGAGCCAGAGGAGCCGAGTCAAAACCTTGGACAAAAACCGCCTTGGGCTGCTGGTTGGGGTTGGCCATCACGTCGTAGGGACGACGCTTGATGAAGGGCCACAGGCCGGCGGTTTCCAAAGCTTCTTTCACTTCGGCTCCGGTCATTTCCGCCGGGTTGCGCTTGGGGAATTCCACAAACTCATTCCGGTCGTCGGCTTTGACGACAACATGAAGCAATTTGCGTTTCTCACCCCGGACCACCGATTCCACCACGCCGCTGACCGGCGAGACAAAAGCGACTTCGGGGAATTTCTTGTCAATCATCAGGGGGGTGCCGGCCTTGACCACGTCACCTTCACGGACCATCACCTTGGGAAGCAATCCGTGAAAATCGGTCGGGCTGACAGCATAACGTTCGGAGACAGAAGCCGAGGCGCATTCGAGCGCGGCTTCTCCCTGAAGACTGATGTTCAAGCCTTTCTTGATGTTGATTGTTTTAGTCATATAATGTATAGTTGATACAGTTTTTCCTCATGGAAAATTCGGGTGCAAAATTAGGTAATAATACATTATTATGGAAATTTTTCTTTATTTTTTAAGACGCTTTTTCACATGATTTTTCACATGAATATTCGGAGGAATGTATTTTCCCTTTTCCGAATTATGCCTATCTTTGTGGTGATATACTTAAAACTTATTGATATGAAGAAATGCATTCTCGCAGCCATCGTCTGCTGCCTCATGTCGGTAACGGCATTCGCACAAAGCGCCATCGGTATCCGCGGCGGATACGGATGGGAAGTATCCTATCAGAATTACCTCGGCAATTCCACCAGAGGCGAACTTGATCTGGGTCTGGGCCATGGCAACGGCCTCAATCTGGCAGGTATTTTCCAATTCGTCGGCAACATCAGCGGCGGTTTCAACTGGTTTGCCGGTCCGGGTGCCGATGTGTTTATCGGTCAATGGATTGGTGCCGGTATCGGCGGACAAGCCGGTGTGGAATACAATTTCGAAGCGGTACCTCTTCAAGTCTCACTTGATTACCGTCCGATGTATATGTTTGAAATCCATAACGGCGATGCTTTCACTCCTTTCTACGGCAGCTGGGCATTAGCCATCCGCTACACTTTCTAAACAGGACACTTTGAAGCGCCCGCTTTCCATTCTGGCCTGTTGCCTGCTGATAACATGTACGGTGTCGGCACAGACAAGCATAGGATTGAAAGCGGGCGTCTGTCTTCCCGGACTGGACAATATCAAAGCGGATGAAGTGCTCGAAGAAGTGCGTCAGGCCGACCTGTTCAGTGCGGGGCTGGCGTTCCGGATTCCATTGGACGCTCATTTTCATCTGCAGCCCGAATTACTTGTCCGTTCACGCAACCGTTGGCAACCCGAACCGACGGGGCAGACGATGCTGTCCACCGACCTCCAACTGCCCATTCTGCTGCAGACCGGACTTTATGCCGGACCCGTGGAGCTTTTCCTGCAAGGCGGGCCTTTTTTTTCCACCCGTCTTTCCGATCACGACTGTTCTGTCTCCGAAACCCTGGATCTGATCGGACACTATTTCAGACATTTTCATCTGGACTCTCCCCAAAGGACGATGGGTCTGTGTCTCGGCTTAGGAGCGCAGATCTGGAACATCCAAGCCGATTTGCGCTGGTATTGGGATCACTCCGAACTGCAGCATATTTCTCTCAGTCACATCGTGTTGCAGAATCTCGACTGCTGTCTTTCGCTGACAGTGCTGCTCTGACACGGCGGCTACTCCCGTATCACCTGCTTGACGCCCTTCACCCCCTGCACTTTTTTGATGATGGCGTCGAGCTGGCGGCGGTCACTCACCATCACCGTGAGGAAACCGCGGAACAGTCCGTCGGTGGAATCAATGCGGATGCTGCGGATGGGCGCGTGGCAGTCCTTGGTAATCAACGAGGTGATGTTGGTGACTATGCCGATGTCGTCCTTGCCGATAATCTGAAGCGTGGCAGGATAAAAAGAACCGGCAGCCTGCCCTGCCCAACGTGCGCGGACCATCCGATACGGATAGCGTTCCTGCATCTGGGCCGCGTTCGGGCAATCCGATTTATGGATTTTGATACCGCCTGAAACAGATACAAAACCGAACACTTCATCACCGTATATGGGATGGCAGCATTTCGCCAATTTGAAATCGATGCCCGAAAGATTCTGATCGATGATGAGCACATCCTCTCCCTTGGACTGAATGCCGCTATCCACCGTATCGTAGGCGAATGACTCGGCTGAATGAGCCGCATCCGTCACGCCGGACTGAGGCTTTTCCGATTCGACAATATCCAGATAGGCATCTATCACCTGATTGACATCCAAATGGTTCTCTCCTATCTCGGCGAAGAAATCCGTCACCACCCGGAATCGGAAACGTTTCATCAGTTTTGACAGCAGGCTCTCATCGAACTCTATTTTCCGGTTTTTCATCCGACGCAGCAGACTGTCGCGGCCGAATTCCGCCTGTTTCTGACGGTTCTCCTTGATGGTCTGTTTGATACGGTTACGGGCCTTGGTGGTATGGACATAATTCAGCCAATCCTGTTTGGGCACTTGGTTGGCCGATGTCAGTATTTCGACTGCATCGCCGCTTTTCAGTGCATAGCGGATAGGCACATTGCGTTCGTTGACTTTGGCACCCACGCAATGATTGCCCAGATTGCTGTGAATGGAATAGGCGAAATCGAGCACCGTGGCCCCCACGGGCAATTTATACAATTCTCCTTTGGGACTGAACACATAAATCTCATCCTCGTAGAGCGACATCCGGAAATCTTCAGCCATTGTCGGATCATCTTGACTTTCAAGAATTTCCCGAATACGTGTCATCATTTCGTCCAAGCCGCTTTCCGCCTTGATGCCTTTGTAGCGCCAATGCGCCGCCAGACCCTTCTCGGCCACCTCGTTCATTCTCGTGGTGCGGATCTGAACTTCCACCCATTTGTCCTCCGGACCCAAGACTGTGGTATGCAAAGATTCATAACCATTGGATTTGGGTATCGACAGCCAGTCGCGGGTGCGAGAAGGGTTGGGCTGATACATATCCGTCACCACCGAAAAGGCCTGCCAGCAGTCGGCTTTCTCCCGTTCGGCCGGCGAATCAATAATCACACGGATAGCGAAAATATCGTAAATATCCTCAAACAGCAGCTGCTTGTTGCGGATTTTGTTCCAAATGGAATGGACGGATTTCGTCCTGCCTTTGATTTCGAAAGGTGAAGAAAGCGCCGCTTCGAGTTTTTGCCGGACCGGGCCGATGAAAGCACGGATATAGGCTTCGCGGACGCTTTTGCTTTCGGCAAGTTTACGCGTGATTTCCTCGTAGATGGAAGGCTGATGATATTTGAGCGACAAATCCTCCAACTCGGTTTTCATCGCATACAGACCCATCCTGTGGGCCAAAGGAGCAAATATCCAATCGGCCTGACGGACAATCGTCTCACGGATCTCCTCATCATAGGAGTCCAGACGGCGCAGCATCGCCACATTCTCGGCAATAAGAATCAGTATCACCCGTCCGTCCTGGGCGAAGGACAGCAGCAGGTTGCGGAAATTCTCGGATTCAGAGGTCTGCTGACGACGGTTGAGCTGGCTCACGCGAATCAGACCTTTCATAATACCGGCGGTCGAGGAACCGAAATCTTTCTCTATCTGTTCCAGGCTCAAGCCATCCAACAGTTCAGCATGGTAAAGCACAGACGATATCACCGATGAGCGGCGCATTCCGATTTCAGAGGCTACGAGCCAGGCGGTTTCCAAGGTGCCCAACAAAGGATGGATACGGGAAGCACGGTGAATACGGCCCGATTCCAAGGCTTCTTTCCAATAATTTCTCAAAGCGGCGGTCTGGGCATCCGTCACGGAGCCTGCGGTCAGACGCCTCAGCCTGCGGTATAGAGAAAGTATCTCCTGACGTTCCTGTCTGCTGGTTTCCATATAAATGGTATCTATTGTCTATGATTCTGTAAAAATAGCAATATGTTTCCATACAATCAAGATAATACCTATATTTGTACGTTATTTGATACGTATGAAACATATCTCCATCACCGGCGATCTTGGCAGCGGAAAAAGCACAGTCGCCAAAATCATTTGCGGACAAGGCGTGTTCGAATATTTCTCCACCGGTTCCCTGCAACGGAAACTGGCCGCCGAAAAAGGCATGAACACTCTGGAAATGAATTATTTTTCCGAGACAACGCAAGCTATCGACGATTATATCGACGGTTATCTGAAAGGCATCGAAAAAGATAAGGAAAGCCCCTCGCGTTATGTACTCGATTCCCGGCTCGCCTGGCATTTCGTCCCGAGTTCTTTCAAGGTTTTCCTGACCGTGCGTCCCGAAGTGGCCGCCAGCCGCGTGCTGAGCGACAAAGAACGCAGCAACGAAGGCAACGCCGACGATTTGGAAGAACAGCAGAAAAATCTTCTGGAGCGCCAGGAAGTGGAAAGCCGCCGGTTCAAGAAACTCTACAACGTCATTTATCGTGACCTTTCCAACTACGATTTAGTCATTGACACCTCCGAACTCAGCCCGGCCGAAGTCGCCGAACAGATTCTGGCCGCCGCCGAACCTTTTGACGAAGAGGCAATCCGACAGATTCAGACTCATGGTCAGGAGGTTGAACGCGTGGAACGCCAACTGATTTCCTTCCGCAAGGGCTTCCCTTATCTGGAACTCGCCGGTTCCGCCACCGTAGGCAACGGAATTCTGCGTTTCGATGAGACCGGACAACAGGAATTACTCCGCAGCTGGGATGATTATCTCCGTCAGGAAGGCCGGAAATCCGTCAAATTCGTTCCCGCCTCGGGAGCCGCCTCGCGTATGTTCAAGGATCTGTTCGCCTTTCTCGACAGTGATTCCGATGAGCCGCGCAGCGATTTCGAGAAAAATTTCTGTCATCACTGCCAATGTTTCGCCTTCAGTCCCGAATTGGACGAAGTCTGCCGGCGCAACGAAGGTAAAAGTCTGAAAGCATTGGCCGAAGAAGGACAATACAAAACCATCGTACGCAACCTTCTGTTGGAACAGGGGCTCCATTACGGTTCCCTGCCCAAAGGCCTGCTCACGTTCCACACCTACGCCGACGGCAACCGCAAAGCTGTCACAGAGCATTTGGTGGAAGGCGCGCTCTACGCCTGCGACGTCCATCATAAGGTATATATCCATTTCACCGTATCGCCCGAGCACAAGGCCCTTTTCCAGCAGGAAATCGCCCGTGTCCAAGCCGATATCGAAAAGAAATACGGAGTCAGTTTTGAGATTTCCTTCTCCGAACAGAAAGCCTCGACCGACACCTTGGCCGCCGACAAGGACAACCGTCCCTTCCTCGACCACGGAAAACTGCTCTTCCGTCCCGGAGGCCACGGCGCATTGATAGAGAACCTCAACGACATGGATGCCGACATCGTTTTCATCAAGAATATCGACAATGTGGTACCCGACCGTCTCAAAGACAGTACTGTCTTGTATAAAAAGGTACTGGCCGGCCTGCTCGTCCGTCTTCAGGCGCAGTGCTTCGATTATTTGAGGAAACTGGAAAACGCCGAATACACCCACGAAGAGCTGATTGCCATGGTTCAGTTCCTGCAACAGAAACTCAACGTCCGTCATCCCGATCTCAAATTGATGGAAGACTCCGAGCTGGTGCTTTACCTGATGAAAAAACTCAACCGGCCGATGCGCGTCTGCGGTATGGTGCGCAACCAGGGCGAACCCGGCGGCGGGCCTTTCCTCGCCTACAATGCCGACGGCAGCACTTCGCTCCAGATTCTCGAAAGTTCCCAAATTGACAAGAACGATCCGGCCAAAAAAGCCATGTTCAAAAACGGGACCCATTTCAATCCGGTCGATCTGGTCTGCGCCGTCCGCAATTATCAAGGTCAGAAATTCAACCTGCCCGACTATGTGGATCCACAGACAGGCTTCATTTCGAGCAAATCCAAAAACGGTCTCGAACTCAAGGCATTGGAGCTTCCCGGTTTATGGAACGGCGCCATGTCCGATTGGAACACAGTGTTCGTGGAAGTGCCCATTGAGACCTTCAATCCCGTCAAGACGGTCAACGACCTGCTGAGAGAACAGCATTGCTGAAGGACCGGAAGTAACACTTTATTATTCCAAGACAATATGTACGATCTTCATACTCTTATCCAAAACGCTCTCCATGAAGACATTGGAGACGGCGACCACAGCACGCTCAGTTGTATTCCCCCTGAGGCGCAAGGCTGTTCCTATCTGCTCATCAAAGAAGAAGGCATTCTGGCCGGTGTGGAAGTGGCCCTGCAGGTATTCCACGAATTTGACCCCGACCTTCAGACCACGGTTTTCATTCCGGACGGCAGTCATGTCAAACCCGGGGACATTGCCTTCGAGACCCGCGGGCGCATCCATTCCCTACTCCAGACGGAACGCCTGATGCTCAACCTGATGCAGCACATGAGTGGAATCGCCACCAAGACTCATCAATACGTTGAACGGCTTCAAGGGCTTAAGACTCAAGTGATTGACACACGCAAAACCTTGCCCGGACTGCGTCAGATTGAGAAACGGGCGGTCGTTCTCGGCGGAGGAAGCAATCACCGTATGGGATTGTACGATATGATCATGCTCAAAGACAATCACATCGATTTCGCCGGCGGCATCGAAAAGGCCATTCTCCGCGCCCGCGCCTATTTGAAAGAGACTGGACGCGAGCACATTAAAATCGAAGTGGAAGTCCGCAATCTCGACGAACTGGAGCAAGTGATGGCCGTCGGTCGGATTGACCGCATCATGCTCGACAATTTCACCCCCGAACTCACCCGTAAAGCCGTGGAGCGCATCGGTGGAAAATACGAGACCGAATCTTCGGGCGGCATCACCATCGATACTTTGAGAGACTATGCCGAATGTGGTGTGGATTTCATCTCGGTCGGCGCTTTGACCCATTCTGTCAAAGGTTTGGATATGTCGTTCAAAGCCAAAAAGTGAGTTTTTTATGAGAATGAAAAATATATTGAAAAACAACCGCTGGTTCCTGATTCCTTATCTGCTGATTCTGGCCATCTGCATCTGTTTTTTGTGTTCCAATTCCAAAGAGAGCATTCACTTGGCCATCAATCAGCATTATTCCAATTTCGGAGACGTGTTTTTCCGCTATCTCACATATTGCGGCGAATTCACGGTCATCGGCCCTGTCTGCTTGCTGCTTATCTTCTTTTCCTATCGTAATGCCCTGATTACAGCCGCTGCCACCGCGTTGGCTCCGCTCGGCACCCAGTTCTGCAAACACGTGGTCTGGCCGGTATCCCCCCGTCCGAAAGTCGTTTTTCAAGATGTCCAACTGCATCTGGTGGATGGTGTTCACCTGCACAGTTCGCACAGTTTCCCTTCCGGACACGCCACGGGTGCCTTCGCACTTTTCTGCTGTCTGGCTATCTTCGCCAAAAAACCTTACTGGAAACTGTTCTATTTGAGTATCGCTGTTCTGACCGCCTACTCGCGGCTCTACCTCTCGCAGCATTTCCTCATTGATGTGACCGTAGGTTCCTTCATCGGTTGCCTCTTCGCGGTTCTCTGCGCCTGGTGGATTTCGCAATACCGTCAGTCATGGCTGGACAAATCGTTTTCATTCAGCGCATTGGGGGGAAAAAACTGATCGGTTCCGTTTTCATACAACTTGGATTCTGGCAGCCAAAGGTGTCTCAGTCTTCTTTCGCATCCTGGAGAATCCGCTCCATATAATCGACCAGAGCCTCTTCGCCACGTTGTTTGGCCGATGAAGTCGTGAAAACAGGAGGCATGGATTCCCAGTTCTCCAACATTCTGGCCTGATAATCCTTCATATTCTTAGCCAGTTGCGATTGGGAGACCCCGTCGGTTTTCGTGAAGACAATGGCAAAAGGCACGCCTTCCTCTCCCAGAAAATCCATAAAATCCAAATCAATCTGTTGAGGCGGAATACGGGAATCGACCAGGACGAAAAGATTGTACAGAGTTTCTCTTTCCGACACATAACGGGTAATCATTTTATGCAGTTTCTCCCGTTGCGATTGGGATACTTTGGCGAAACCGTAGCCGGGTAAATCGACGATATACCAACTTTTATTTATCAGGAAATGGTTGATCAACAATGTTTTGCCAGGCATGGACGATGTCTTTGCCAAACCCTCGTGATGCGTCAGCTAATTGATGAGCGAGGATTTTCCGACATTGGAACGGCCTATGAAGGCGAATTCGGGCAGCCGGTCCTTGGGACAATGCTCCAGATCGGCGCTGCTGATGACAAAACTGGCGGATTTGATGGGCATAAGGATGATATTTTGGATTTATCAAGAGGCAGACTGACGGCGGCCGCTCAGCCAAAGAGCCGTGTAAGTCAGCAAACCGTTGAGCATCAACAGTTCATATCCCAAGGAATAATTCAGGAAATGGGTGCTGACATATTGGATAGCCGCGCACAGGATAGGTGAAGCCACGGCAATGAAAGGCGTCCAGGCATCGTTGACAGGTTTATGGGTAGTCAGGCCGAAAGCGAACATGCCGAGCAAAGGTCCATACGTGTAGCCGGCAATCACATAAATGGCATCCAGCAGACTCGTATTATTTACAGCTTTGAGTATCAAAATAATAGACAACATTATCAAGGACATTCCCACATGAATGCGCTGACGCAGGCGCCTGTCTTCCGGACGACCGAGCAAATCGACACAAAACGCGGTGGTCAAAGCCGTCAGGGCGGAATCCGCACTTGAGAACGAAGCCGCGACGATGCCCAGCACGAACAAGAGACAGGAAGCCTTGCCCAAATAACCCTGAGTGGCCAGCATCGGCAGGATATCATCACTCGAAGAGGGCAAAACCAAACCGTTCTTATCCGCGAAAAGCAGGAGCAGGATTCCCAGACACATAAACAGGAAATTGACCGGCACGAAGGCCAGTCCATAAGTGTAGATATTCCGTTTGGCATCTTTCAGGCTATGAATGCTCAGATTCTTCTGCATCATGTCCTGATCGAGCCCCGTCATCACCAGAGCGATGAAAATTCCGCTGAAAAACTGTTTGAGGAAATGCTGTTTGCTGTGTCCGTCGTTCCATTCGAACCAACGGAAATGCGGATCGTTCCACAAGGTCTGACAGGCATCTTTCGCTCCAAGTTCCAAGGAATGACAGACTTGGACTATCAGCAAAACCATCGCGCCCAACAGGCAGAGTGTCTGAAACAAGTCGGTCCAGACAATGGTTTTGATGCCGCTGCGACGGGTATAGAGCCAGATCATCAGCAATATCGCGGCCGCGGTCAGCACAAAAGGCACGTTCCAGGCATCCAGGATGAAGACTTGAAGAATGAGCACGACCACATACAGCCGGGCGGCGGCACCGATGATTTTGGACAGAAGGAAAAACGACGAGCCGGTTTTATAGGAACGCATCCCGAAACGCCGCTTGAGATAGCTGTAGATACTGGGGGAATCGAGTCTGAAATAGAGCGGCAGCAAAATCTCGGCTATCAGCACATAACCCACGAAAAAGCCCAATACGGTCTGCATATAAAGCATATCGTTGCTGCGGACCATGCCCGGCACCGACACGAAGGTCACCCCCGAAAGCGAAGCCCCCACCATGCCGATGGCCACGACCATCCAGGGCGAACGGCGGTTGCCTCGGAAAAAGGTCTCGTTGTCAGCTCCTCTCGCCTTTTGCAGCCACGAAACGCTCATCAGGACGGCAAAATAGCCCAGCATCAGTCCCAGTACCAGAATCGGATTCATCGGTTATTCCTTATTTCAGTGCAAAGTTAAGAACCTGTTTTGATTTCTTTCAAAAAAATTTGTTGTAAGAACCTGTTTAAATTTGTTCGATAGAGATTTTTCTAGACTTTCCGAGTGGATTTTTCCGGTTTTGCGATGACGGATAGCGGGCTATCCGAAGAGGAAAAGGGGGAAAAGACGCCAGGAAGACAGGAAAAGCGCATCGAAATGAGTTTGAACAGGTTAATAATATTTTCATTGAAAGAAATTTAAACAGATTCTAAGAGATTCAAACAGGTTCTGAATCCGCTATTCTTTGGCAGGATAATCATTTCAAAACAGGTCCGGTACTGAAAACCGCAGCTTCCGAAAAGCTCCATTTCTCTTCGTCCAAGCGTTTGAAGGCGTTTATCACCACCATGACCGAATCGTTGCTGAGAGCGAACACCTTTTCGGAAGGTTCGGTGGAAGACTGATACGCACGGTTCAGTTCTGCGGTATCCACCGGAGAATCCAGGACGGTTGTGTCATCAAAGAAGATTTTCAGACGATTATCGGAATAATCATATCTGAACCGTTTCAAATAGCCGAGGAAACAGCGGTACTTGTCCAAAGGAAGCGGATTATCGCAGGGACGGAAGAATTCAGCCTCCGTATGATCATACCGGACGATATCGGAATACCAGACTCCGGCCAGTTCTTCCAGATTCTCCTGCCCCATTTCACGTCTGAGATAGGCATAGGCCTCGGCCAGTTCATGAAGTGTGTCCATATCGTAATCTGTAATACGCACAGGCTTCAACAGCTTTCCCGAGCTGTCAAGCAGTTCCAAGGAAGCGGCGATACTCTTCATACGGGCCTGCTGGCTGGCGACACCAATGGATTTGGCAGAAATACCTGGAATATAAGTCAATAGAATAAGGACACAGGCCACCATCAGAGCAAACAGCCGGTAACGGTTGAGTTTCCGGATACCCATCATCACCGTAACCGACGTCATGACAATCCCGGCGGCAATCAGGTAAACGCGCGCTTCGGTAAGGGCATATCGGTGAATGCGATACATCAGTCCCCACCAGAACAGCAGGAGAATCGGCCACATCACCCAGGACAGGCGGCGGTAGAATCCGTGGTGGATTTGAACACCGGTCCATTCATCCAGCATCTTGCCTGCGACGGCCACCGCAAAATATATCATCACCATGACGGCCACCCCGCCGAGCGGAAGCGACCAGGTCACCAAGGCGCGCAACACATACACATAAAGGATTAGGGTGTAGAGGATGATGGCAGGGGTGACGATATACTTGGAAATGAAGGCCAGGAAAGGCGGCACCGTGTTTCCGAAGCCCTGCGGACCATGACTGTCGCAGCGGAGACAGAAAAACATCGGGCCCAACAGGAACAGAGGCCACTGATAGCCATAATCCAAAAGAGCCTCATCGAAATCAAAGAGATATACCAGCGAGCCGAGCACCGCATAAATGACGGCTGCGAGAACCGCCATGAAGATTCCGGCCGTCACGATATCACCGGCCAGCGTGGCGGAATAGGCACAGAACGGCGGATTTTCCTTGGTGGAACGGCGACACAGAAACAGCAGCAGGAGACTGAGCAGCAGGCCGAAAACATAGCCGAAACTGTCCACATGATCTTCCATCGGGAAAATCAGGACCGGAACCGCCACCAAGACGGAAAGATAATAGAGCCAACGCATCTGTCCGGGCAGAAGGAAATTCAAGCCAAGACATACCAGAAAACATATCGGGAAAAAGGACAGTTTGGCGAAAAGCTCATTTTCCCCGTGGTGACCGTACATAACCGCCACGACCGTGAAAATCAGGCATATCAACCACTCTATAGGGAATCTCACAAACATTCCCCTCCAATCCGTCTTCATCTTATCCAAATTGAAAAATCCATTCATGTCACCTGCGTATTAGAAGTTTAATTGTTATTCACTGTTATTCATTGTCATTCAATGCCAATGAATGGCATAGAGCCTCCAAAGCGGAAAGATGACGCGCGAACGCCTCCTTCCCTTTTGAAGTGGCCCTATATACCGTATTCGGCTTGCGGCCGACGAACCGTTTCCGGAACTCCACATAGCCGGCCTTCTCCAACGACCTCAAATGCGATGTCAGATTGCCGTCCGTCAACCCGAGCAGAGCTTTCAAACCGGAATACTCATACGTCCCGTTCACGGCGAGGACGGACATGATTTCCAGACGTGCCCGGCTTTCGAAGCACCTGTCGTAACCCACTAGGGGATTCGCCGCCTCACTTTTTTCCACCATATCCGATTATGAGAGCAATACCTGAAAGCAGATTAAACCAGCCGAAGCCAAGCGTCCACCAAAGCAAAGCATACTGTCGGAGGAAGCAGGCAACGATTCCAAACAGGAGATATCCGCAGCCGACCCAGCGCACCGGACTTTGTGTATGCTGTGAGAGATTGACCGTGCCGATACCCGTAAAGAGAAGCATCACCGCGGCCATCCATTCATAACAATCGGACAACAGCATCGCCAGACATAAAATACCGCCGGCCAGCATAGGCAATCCGAATACCATGAACATCCTTCGGTTCTTGGCGCCGAACACAAGCGCCGCCCCATTCTTTTTCGCATCGAACGCCGTGAAAAGGAACAGGGACGCCAATGCCAGGCCAAGCACGACGAGCGCCACCAGCAGCAGATAGCCGCCAATCAGATGAGACACGGCCCTTCCGGCCAACGCCACCGCTCCACATACCAGAGGAATATATCCACTGAGGTGAGAGCGCGTGGAGAGACGCATCATTTCTCTCACATCCTCCAAGGTCTTTTCTATCTCATTGACCTTTTGCGAATTGATTTCTTCTTTATTCATATCAAAAAGTACTTTGCGATGCAAAGTTGAATCTAATTTTTCATTCCGCAAAAAAATCGACATAAAAAACAATAAAATCGTCCATCAAATTTTGAAGAAATGATAAAACTGTTGTAAATTCGCCGCATAGATGTTCGTTATATTTTCATTAACCCGATATATATGTACTCACGTGTAATATTGTCAAAACCAAATTTCATACACTCTAGTACACGAATATGATATGATATAACAATCAGACATACACTGTTTGCTATTTTAATTATTAACTTAAAAAACAACTAACATGAAGAAGAAATTGCTTCTGCCGTTGGCGTTGATGCTGTTGATGCCAATCGGATTGTGGGCTCAGAGCATTGCTGTAAGAGGTAATGTGGCTGACATCACAGGTGAACCTATCATCGGTGCAAGTGTCAAGGTTGTCGGTCAAAGTACCATTGGCGCCATCACCGATACTCAAGGTAACTTTGCCCTTCAGGTACCCGCAGACGCCAAGCAGCTCGAAGTGAGCTATGTCAGCATGGTGACCAAGAGAGTGGACATCATCAAAGGAACTCCTGTCAAAGTGATTCTTGAAGAAGACACCGAAAACCTGGATGAAGTCGTAGTCGTCGGTTACGGTGTCCAGAAGAAAACGGACGTCACCGGTGCTTTGGCACGTGTCAGCGCCACCCAACTCACCACCCGTCCTGTCAACAACCCCTTCGAGGCTCTGCAGGGCAAGGTGGCCGGTGTGGATATCACTTCCAACGAACGCCCCGGTGAAATCGGTTCCATCCTGATCCGTGGTTCACGTTCCATCCAGGCTTCCAACTCTCCGTTGTATGTCGTTGACGGTGTGCCCCTCGCTTCGGGCGGCATTGAAACCATCAATCCCCACGACATCGAGTCCATCGACATTCTGAAGGATGCCTCCTCGACGGCCATCTACGGTAGCCGCGGTGCGAACGGTGTCGTCCTGGTCACCACCAAGCGTGGTCAGGTCGGTCAGATGAAACTCAACTACTCCGGTGCCGTCACCTTCGAGAAACTGGTTGACAGACAGCCTGCCATGACCGCCAGCGATTACATCACTTGGCGCCGTTGGGCTTACTACAACTCCAATCCCGAAGTCTATACTCCTGGCGATCAGCCTACTTACGAACAAGACCAGAGCTTCTTCAGCGGTGATCCCGATGCCCTTGCCAACGTCAACCAAGGTTGGGTCAACGGTCAGTGGAACGGCGCTCTCGTCAGCGATACCCAATGGGAAGATTTCGTCACCCGCATGGGTCTGACTCAGGAACATACGGTCAGCGCCAGCGGTGGCTCCGAAAACGTTCAGGGTATGGTATCCGTCGGTTACCTCAACAACGAAGGTACGCAGATGGGTCAGTCATATCAGCGTTTCAACTTCGCTTCCAACGTGGATGTCAAGGCTAAACCCTGGTTCAAGATGGGTGCCGGTTTCAACGCCAGCTATGCCGAGCAGAAGTATGGTTACAGCCGTACGGGTCAAAGCTCCAATTCGGGTCCGACCGATATCTACAATGCAGCCAAGGCTCTGCCTCACTACACAGTTCCTTATACCAAAAGCAACGAAATCATCACCAACCCCGGTGGTTCCGTGGTCAATGCCTACACGGTGATTGATGAATGGACGAAATCCAACGATAACCGTCAGAACTTCCGCGTATTGGGTAGCTTCTACGGCTTGCTCGACTTCGGAGAAATCTGGAGCCCGTTGAAAGGCTTGACCTTCAAGACCAACTTCGGTCCCGACCTCCGTTTCCGTCGCAATGGTATCTTCATCGACGCTTCTTCGGCCGTCAAGATGGGTAGCAAGAACTACGCCAGCGCCAGCATGCAGCGTTCCTTCAGCTGGACGCTTGACAACATGCTCAATTACGACCGTACTTTCGGCATCCACAAACTGGGTGTCACCCTGCTTCAGAGTGCCAGCAAGTACAACTATGAGAACATGAACGAAAGCGCCAACATGATTCCCGACAGCAACTACCTTTGGTACTACATGAGTTCCATCGACATCACCGATGCCGCCACATACGGCGCCGCCATGAGCACGGGACTCTCCGAGAACGCATTGGCCAGCTATATGCTCCGTATCAACTACAGCCTCCTCGACCGTTATCTCCTTACCGTCAGCGGACGTTACGATGGTGCTTCCGTCCTCGCTCCCGGTCACAAATGGGACTTCTTCCCCAGCGCAGCCATCGGTTGGCGTATCGACCAGGAAGGTTTCATGCAGGATGTTGACTGGGTCAGCCAGTTGAAACTCCGTCTGGGTGCCGGTACTACGGGTAACTCGGCTGTAGAGCCTTATAAGACTTTGGGTAACATCCAGGGCTTCTTCATCCCCTTCAATACGGGCAATGAGCAGGCATACGCCACCAACGAGCCTTACTACACCAATAAGCTCATCGACTTGGCCAACAGTAAACTCGGCTGGGAAAAGACCACGCAATACAACTTCGGTATCGACTACAGTTTCTTTAAAGGACGCATCGCCGGTAGCTTGGATATCTACAAAAGCGACACCCGCGACCTGCTGCTTCCTATGAGCATTCCCACCATCACCGGTTACAGCAGCACTACTGCCAACGTCGGCCGCACCGCCAACCATGGTGTTGAACTGGGTCTCAATTTCATCCCCGTCCAGACTCAGAACTTCCAGTGGACCAGCAACCTCAACTTCGCATGGCAGAAGAACCGCATCGTCGAACTCTCCAACGGTAAATTTGACGATGTTTCCCACGAATGGTTCATCGGTAAGCCCCTCGGCGTATGGTACAGCTATGAATGCGACGGCCTGTGGAAAGCTGAAGACGCCGAGGAAATGGCCAAGTTCAACGAGAACGGTCACAAATTCGAAGTCGGTATGGTCAAGCCCGTCGATCAGGCAGTCTATAACGAAGAAACCAAGGAGTATGAGCGCGATTACATCATCAACGAAAACGACAGAGTAATCCTTGGTCAGAAGAGCCCGAGATTCACATACGGTTGGAACAACATTTTCAACTACAAGCAATTCGAACTCGCCATTGATCTCTACGGCCGTGCCGGTTACATGATCAGCACCGGTGGCGAAGGCCAGTTGGGTATGTACGCACAGCGTCAGATTGACTATTGGACTCCCAGCCACACCGATGCCGAATACCAGAAGCCTATCTACAACACCTCTGGTGGTGATGCCTACAGCGGACTGCTCGGTTTCCGCAACGCTGCTTTTGTCAAGGTCCGCAACATCTCTCTCGGCTACTATCTGCCGAAGAAAGCCTGCAAGGCCATTGGCATTCAGGATATGAAAGTCTTTGCTCAGGCCAAGAACCTCGGCAATCTCTATTCTTCCGTTGACTTCCTTGACCTCGACCTGGGCACCAGCTTCTACAATCGTGGTCTGACTATGGGTCTCCAGATTGGTTTCTAATGAAAACCCTCTATTCCGAAAAGTCAATAATAACAGCTATTATTTAAAAGAATATGAAAAAAATATATAATCTGATTTTGGCGGCAGCCCTGCCCATGGCAGGCGTGGTAGGATTCAGTTCCTGCAGCGACGATTTCCTCGAAGAGAATTGCCGTACCGCTCAGACCACACAGTGGTTTACGACTGCAGAGGGTATTCAGGACCTTGCCGATGCTCTCTACGGAAACATCCGTTGGCACTTCGGTTACGAATGGGCTTACGGCATCACCATCTACGGTTGCGACGAGTTCACCTCTGCCGCCGACCTGACAGCCGAACCTTGGAACAGTTATGACAGACGTCTTCAGGCTGTTGACTGCACGACCAATAACGGTGCCGCCAACAACAACTGTCCGCCGGTTAGCGGTCTTTGGGACCAGATGTACTACGGTATCAACACAGCCAACAACATCATCGAAAGCGCCGACAAAATATCGGATGAGGCTGTCCGCAACCTCTGCTTGGGTGAGGCTTACTTCCTCCGCGGTTACAATTTCTACCGTCTCTTCGCCCAATACGGTGGTGCTGTCCTTCAAACGGAGGTAGCCGCCGGCGTAGTACGCTCTTTCCCGCGTGCCACCGAAGAAGAAATGCTGAATCAGGTCATCTCCGATTTCGAGCAGGCATACGAATACCTTCCCGCCAAGTCACCCCGCGGAGCCGGCGAAGGTTGGGACAAATATACCGCCGCCCACTTCCTGGCCAAAGCCCTCCTTTACCGTCAGAGCGAACGTGCTGCCGCTTTCAATGTCAACAATAAATATCCCAAGGCTGATGATTTGAACCGCGCCATCAATCTTTGCAACGAGGTTATCACCGCTCATCCGCTGACCGCCGATTATGAAGACCTCTATTGCACCTGGACCGGAACCGACTGCGCCGCCGAAAGCAACGCTGAGATTCTGATGGCCTGCCCCCACGGCGACAGCAATGCCGGCCGTTTCGGTAACCGTACCTACAACTACTTCAACCCGCAGTTCTCCAACTTCTCCGGTGGTTTTGTTCAGCGTGGACAGTACATCGGTGGTATGGACTTCCAGCGTTGCCGTCCCAACGAATATGCTTATGCCGTATTCGACAACGTGAACGACTCCCGTATGTGGAAGACTTTCAAGACCATCTATGGTTACAACAACTATCAGAGTCCTGCCACCATGCAGGGTGTCGGTTGCCCCGAAGGTGCTGAACCCGAACTGGGTCAGGAAGGTATCCTCTTCATCCTCAACAAAAAGGACGACAGCCGTTTCATCACGGGCGCCAATGGCGATACGCAGTACGGTTCTCTGGGCCGTGGTGCCGAAAAACACACTTTCGTCAATCCCGAGTCCGGCAAGTGGGTTCCCAACGTAGCCGCTGTCTATGCCAACGGTCAGTATGATATGTTCAACCACGGTGTCAGCGGTGCCACGTCTACCTGCAACTTCTTCTGCGGTATCAACAAGACCGATGACGGCAGCCGTACGGCTGAAAAGGGCGATGCCCATCGTAATGTCACCATGGCCCGTACCGGTGAGACCTATCTGATCAAGGCTGAATGCCAAGGTCGTCTGGGCAATTACAGCGATGCCATCAGCACCGTCAACGAACTTCGCCGCCGCGCCGCTTTCAAGTCGGGTGAAGACCGCGAAGAATATCATGACGGCTCGATGGCCTTCTCGAAGGATGCCGGTGGTGACGCCGACAACACAACGGCCACCGCATCTCTCGGCAAGTGTAAGAATGCCGCTGGTATCAACCTCAACAACATGGAAGCCTTCAAGCTTTCCTACATTCCCAAGAACACCTATTATCTCTCCACGGGTATTGAGCGCACTACGGCCAGCACCGAGAATGCCATGATGATTTCATCCTTGTCCAACCTGCCCGCCGAAGACAAATGGGTTATGGATCAGCTGGGTGTTGCCATGGGTGACAATCTCGACTGCCTGCTCAACTTCATCATGAACGAGCGTACCCGCGAACTTCTGGGTGAATGGAACCGTTGGGAAGAACTGGCCCGTACCAACCTTCTGGTGGCCCGTGCCAAAGCCTTCAATCCCGAAGCAGCCGCCTTTGTTGAACTGCGTCACAACTATCGTCCGATTCCTCAGACCTTCATCGATGCTCTGCAGAACGAAGACGGCAGCAATCTGAGCGACGCCCAGAAGAAAGCATGGCAAAATGTGGGTTGGTATACATCCGATAACGAATGATCTATAAGATTTCTCATCTCTTTGGAGCCCCGCTGTCAATTTTGGCAGCGGGTGCTCTGCTTTTCTGCCTGGGATGTTCTCATCAACGTGGTTCTTCCTATTACGAGTTGATGGGTGGAAATCCAGAGGTGGATTATTTGGAATTGTTCGGCGACAGTTTATGCCGTTATCAGGTTCCTGGAGGCATAGAGGTTATCACGCCCTGTCAGGTGAATCCGGAAGACGGTTCCATAGTCGTAGAAATCAGCGGTTTCGTCAAAGGATATCTGTGGCGCATAAGTCCGGACACTCTTGTCGGAAGAGCCCCGTTTTTTGAAGGCGTTTGGATAAGACGATAGCTCACGTGGCGTTCTTTTCCGGTGGAAAAATGAAAAGAACTTGGGTTTTCAGCAGATTTGGATGTACATTTGTCCGATAATAGTCTTTTATGGATCAGACGTACCCTTCACAACTGCTTGAGGATGCCGTTCAGGCTTTTTCCAAACTCCCGGGCATCGGCAAGAAAACGGCCTTGAGGCTGGTACTGCACCTTTTGAGGCAAAACGAGGATGAAGTTGACAACTTCACCCAATCGTTGTCGAGGCTCAAGAAAGAGGTCCACTACTGCCGCAGCTGCCACAACCTCTCCGACACCGACGAATGCAGCATCTGCGGCGATCCGCGCCGTGACCGCCGTACCCTTTGCGTGGTGGAAAACGTCAAAGAAGTGATGGCCGTGGAAGCCACCCGGCAATACAACGGCCTCTACCATGTGCTGGGTGGACTGATAGCCCCTATGGAAGGTGTCGGTCCCTCCGACCTCGAAATAGATTCTCTGATAGACAGAGTGTCCGCCGGCGACATTGACGAAGTGATTCTGGCGCTGGCCGCCACCAGCGAGGGAGATGCCACTTCTTTCTATCTGTTCCGAAAACTGTCAGCTTTTCCGCTCAAAATATCAGCCATCGCCCGAGGCA
>JAZRWU010000202.1:0-1525 GCA_045599885.1 Bacteroidales bacterium
ATGGCTACGATCCGACTTCAGGTCTTCCATAGCAGGAATATCGGTACCTTCCAAGGGCATTCCGTCCAGCACCCAAAGGGGGTCCTGAGTGCCGTTGATCGAAGCGGTGCCTCGGATGCGTATCTTGACAGGGGCGCCGGGAGCTCCCGAGGAAGTGACAGACGACAATCCGGCCACCTGTCCGGCCAGCGCCTGATCGACGTTGGAAATGGCGCCGGTCTTGCCGTCGGTCATATCCACCGTAGTGACGGCTGCCGTCAGCTGACGCCGGTCAATCTTCTGATAACCCGTCATCACCACATCGCCAAGCTGCTGATTGAGCACTTTCAGCCGTATTTCATAACGGGAGGATGACGTCAGGAGAATCTCCTGAGGCTCATAGCCCAGATAGGTGACATTCAGAGTTTTCGCATTACTCGGGACATCCAGTTCAAACACCCCCTCCATATTGGTGACGGTGTAATATTTCCCGTTGGCCACCACCGCACCTGTCAGCACGTCCTCATCATCCGACACGGCACCACTGACATGACGCGTCTGAGCCATGAGCGGTGCGGATATCACACAGAAAATCAGAAGATTGGCAAACAGTCGGGTGAATTTCATATCGTTTTTTCCAAGGCGGTCTGTATCCGCATAATCATATCCTCATAATGCATACGGTTGACCGGATCGGCCCTTTTCAGGCTTTTCCGGCACAACTTGACGATTTCCGTCAGCTCGCCCCGCTTAATCGAAAGAGCGTCACCGCAGCGGTTGGACTGACTGCTGCCGAAGCTGATTTCGCGCTTGTCCGAACTGAGCGAGCGTTCGTCTTCCAGACAGAAACTCCGCTCGGCCGCCCGTTCCACGAGAGACTTGTTGATTTTCACTCCCTGATTGGCAGAAGCCGCCGTAATCAGGGCATCGACAAGCGATTTCTGGACATAGCGTTCCTGAGGAGTCGGCTGACGGTGGGCCAAAGTGCTGCTGAACACAGCCTTATGGAGCATCTGCATCATTTCGGCGGGCGTGAAGGCCGTGGTCGGATATTCCTGCGCATTCTGCAGCATACGCATCATGCGTTCGTTGTCAAGAAGGTCCCAAAGGATATAGTTCTGCTGGTTGCAGAGCTCGATGTCGGGATGTTCCTCGATGATGTTGTCCGGAGTCCTGCGATGGAAATAGGTATATTCGGTAAGGGGAATTCCAAACAACCAATCGGGATAGGTAAGCACCTCATCGATAATAAATTGCAAGGCATCCCTCTGCTTGTCGGCCTCTACTGGAGTGAAGGTTTTGAGGCCGTCGCCCACTTCCGTATTCTCAATATAATATCCTCCGATATAACCCAAGGCGTGATAGGTGTAAAGGCTCCACTGATAGATGACTTCCTGATAGAGCGAGGCAGCCTCGTCGTAGGTTTGTCCCGGCTTGCCGTTGTCAGTCCATGCGATGATTTCCGGCACGATTTTCCTCAGATTATCCATGCCGTAACGGGCCGAGAGAAGCACATCATCACCCAAATCCTCGCTTTGGGCACGCG
>JAZRWU010000203.1:0-1937 GCA_045599885.1 Bacteroidales bacterium
CAGTTGTCTTCCTAAGACCGCTTGGCCTCCGACTTCGTCCGATGTTGCTGACGACGGCACCCGAATAGGAACCCAACTCATACGGAGTCTTCATATCCATCAACAAGTCTTTCGAATCACGGTTATACAGGTCGATAGATCCGGAAATGCGGTTCTTGAAGAAACCGAAGTCCAAACCGATGTTGGTCTCACTGGTGGTTTCCCACTTCAGACCGGCGTTGCTCATATTGTAACCATAACCGAAGGCGTTGGCACCACCGAAGTTGTAATAACGCTTCACATCGGCCAAAGCCTGCGTGTCGTAAGGACCTACACCCGCGTTGTTACCGGTAAGACCGTAGCTCAGACGGAGTTTCAGGTTGCTCAACCAATCGGAGGCATTCGCCATGAATTCCTCTTCGTTGATACGCCATGCGAAAGCGGCTGAGGGGAAGACACCCCAACGGTTTTCACCGACAAACTTCGAGCTGCCATCCCAACGGGAGGATACAGTCAGAAGGTAACGGTTCTTGTAGTTGTAGTTAAGACGGGCCACATACGAAAGCATCGTGATTTTGTTGTAGTAGCTGGTGCGGTTTTCAAGCGTACCGGCGCCCCAGTTGTACCATTGAACGTCGAAAGGCATGTCGGTCACGTTGACATAATTGCCTTCCCATTCCTGCTGATAGGCACTGACCAAACCCAAAAGACCCAGAGTATGGTCTCCGAATTTCTTGGTGTAATTGGCCTGAGTATCCCAAGTGTAGGAGAATACCCAATCGTTCCAGTCTTCAGCCTGGTTGGTGCCTTTGTCACGACGGGTTTCTGTCTGACCGGTATAGAAAACACCACGCTGAGCGTTCTGATACATCGGCGAGAAAGTGGTCTTCAAAGACAGATCCTTGATCGGATTGTACTGGAAGTAGATATTGGCCATCGCATTGATGGTTCTGGTCTTATCCGTAGAGTTCTCGCGGTCGAGGATGGGGTTGTAAGTGGAGGTCGGGCCACCACCGTTGGGATAAACGACAGCATCCTTGGCGGGTTGCGGGATGGGCAGACCGGCGTTCTCACCTTCCCAATAGTAGGCAGGCATAATCGGAGCCATCATGAAACCGGTCAAAACCGACTTCTGGCTGCCGTTGTTCTTGGTGGACATGGCCAGGTTGGCGGAGAATCCGGTGGAGAATTTATCGGAAATCTTGTGATCGACGGCACCCTTGAGGTTCCAACGGCTGTAATCGTCATACATCACACCGTTTTCCTGCTGATAACCCATACCTACGCGGTAGGAAAGATCGGCATTGCCGCCCGTCACGTTGACGAAATGGTTCTGCTGATTACCGTTGCGGGTGACGAGGGGAACCCAATCGGTGTAATCGTTGTTGCGGTACATATCCTGAACGGCGACACTGCTGGCGCCCCATACGTTGCGGAAGTTGGCATCCGACATGTTCCAAACGGTCGTACCGTCGGCTTTCTGATCGGCAGTCAGGTAACGGAGGAAGCGGTACTGCATGAATTCGTAACCGTCCATCAACTCAGGCATATTGGCCGGAGTCTTGTAGCCGTAGTATCCGTCGTAGCTGACATTGGCTTTCATGCCCGTAGCGGAGAGCGTACCTTTCTTGGTGGTAATCATGACGACACCGTTGGTGGCACGCGAACCGTAGATGGCCGTTGAAGAGGCATCCTTCAAGATGTCCACCTTCTCGATATCCATCGGGTTGAGGAAGTTCATGTTGTCACAAACCACACCGTCGATGACATACAAAGGCTGAGTCTGGTCGCCCAAGGTGCTCTTACCACGGATTTCGATGTTGAAACCTTCGCCGGCACGGCTGGAAGCCTGGGTGATGTTCACACCGGCAACCTGGCCCTGCAAACTTTCAAGAACGGAAGTCACACCTTTGGCAGCGATGGTTTCGGCTTTGACTACGCCGACCGAACCCGTCAAG
>JAZRWU010000204.1:0-2882 GCA_045599885.1 Bacteroidales bacterium
CGGAAACTTCGCCGGCTTTGCCGAGGCCGTAGCCTACGACACCATCTTCGTTACCAACCACAACGATGGCGGCGAAACTGAAGGCGCGACCACCCTTGGTGACTTTGGTGACACGGTTGATGGCAACCAGTCTTTCTTTCAACTCAAGATCGTTAGTTGACTTTACTCTGTTCATTTGTACTGCCATATCGCTTAAAATTTAAGACCGCCCTTACGTGCGGCGTCAGCCATTTCTTTAATTCTACCGTGATAGGGATATCCGTTACGGTCAAACACAACTGCGGTGATTCCAGCTTCGAGAGCGCTCTTGGCAGCCAACTCGCCGACCTTGATGGCCTGATCTTTCTTGCCCAGCTTCTCTTCAATCTTGAGAGAGGAAGCAGCTGCAAGCGTCTTGCCGGTCTTGTCGTCAACAAACTGGACGTACATTTGTTTATTGCTTCTGAAAACGGTCATACGAGGTCTCTCGGCGGTACCGAAAACCTTCGAACGGACGCGTTCCTTGATTTTTATTCTTCTGGTTTCTTTCGTTGTCATAATCTAAGCACATTTAAGGTGATTACTTCTTAGCGGCCGACTTACCGGCTTTTCTGCGTACATATTCGCCTTCGAAACGTACACCTTTACCCTTATAAGGCTCAGGTTTGCGGAACGAGCGGATCTTGGCACATACCTGACCAAGCAATTGCTTGTCGCAGGACTCGAGAATAATCATCGGGTTCTTGTTACGTTCTGATTTGGTCTCAACCTTGATGATGTCGGGGAGGCAGAACCAGATTTCGTGAGTGTAACCCAATGCAAGCTTCAGAACTTGACCTTCGTTGGAAGCACGGTAACCGACGCCCACCATTTCGAGAGTGGAACGGAAACCTTCGGATACTCCAACAACCATATTGTGAATCAACGCGCGGTACAGACCGTGCATTGAGCGATGCTCTTTATCGTCAGTAGGACGCGTCAGAGTAACCTGAGCGGCCTCGACATTGACGGTGATGTCGGGATGGACGTTCTGTACGAGTTCGCCCTTCGGACCTTTAACCGTTACTACATTGTTTTCATCTACCTTTACGCTGACACCGGCGGGAAGGACAACAGGCAATTTACCAATTCTTGACATAGCTTATCCTCCATTAATAGATGTAACACAAAACTTCACCGCCGAGCTTGAGCTCTTTGGCTTCTTTATCGGTCATCACACCTTTCGAAGTGGAAAGGATGGCGATACCCAAGCCGTTCAATACGCGCGGCATGTTGCGGTAGCCTACATAATGACGGAGACCAGGGGTGGAAACGCGCTGCAAACACTTGATGGCGTTCACCTTGGTGGCGGGATCGTATTTCAAGGCGATTTTGATGTTACCTTGGGGTCCGACCTCATCCTCAAACTTGTAGTTCAGGATATAACCCTTTTGAAAAAGGATCTTGGTGATCTCTTTTTTCAAATTCGAAGCAGGAACGTCAACGACGCGATGATTGGCCATGATGGCGTTCCGCATTCTTGTCAGATAATCTGCAATAGGATCTGTCATAAAACTTTAATTTAAATTGATCCGGCTGTTCCGGACAATATTTAACACTAAGTGATACTCTCTATCACACTATTTTGCTTACCAGCTGGCCTTCTTGACGCCGGGGATAAGACCATTCGATGCCAATTCGCGGAATTCAATACGCGAAATTCCAAACTGACGCATGTATCCTTTGGGACGACCGGTCATTTTGCAACGGTTGTGGATACGGGTCGGACAAGAATTCTTTGGCAGGTCCTGAAGTGCTTCATAATTACCTTCAGCCTTGAGTTGTTTTCTCTTTTCGGCATATTTGGCAATCAGTTTGGCACGATTGACCTCGCGGGCTTTCATTGATTCTTTTGCCATAACTTTTCTTTATTGTTTGTTATTTCTTAAAAGGCAGACCGAATTCTCTGAGAAGGGCATAGCCTTCCTCATCGGTGTTGGCGCTGGTGACCATCGTGATGTTCATACCCATCAGACGCTCAATGTTGTCGATGTTGATTTCCGGGAAGATAATCTGCTCCTGGATACCCATAGTGTAGTTTCCACGTCCGTCCAATTTGCCTTGGATACCTTTGAAGTCACGGATACGGGGAAGAGCCACGCGGATAAGTCTCTCAAGGAACTCATACATACGGTCGTTACGAAGGGTAACCATGACACCTACCGGCATTTTCTTACGCAACTTGAAGTTGGCGATATCCTTGCGGGAGATGGTGGCGACGGCCTTTTGACCTGTGATGGTGGTCAGCTCCTCGATAGCGTTGTCGATGATCTTCTTGTCAGCGACAGCGATACCCAGACCCTGGTTGATAACAATCTTCTTCAGTTTGGGAACCTGCATAACGGTCGTATAACCGAATTCTTTTGTCAACAAAGGAACGATGCGATCCTTATAATCCTGTTTTAAACTGGCCGTATTCATTATTTGATCTCCTCTCCTGAAATTTTGGAAACACGAACTAACTTGCCCTCGGCATTGCGAACGCGTCCGATACGAGTCGGCTTACCCGATTTTGGATCAAGGGGATTGAGGTTCGAAATGTGAATCGGGGCTTCTTTCTTGATGATGCCGCCTTGCGGATTCTGAGCATTGGGCTTGGTATGCTTGGATACCAGATTCATACCTTCTACGATGGCACGTTGCTTCTCAACCTCCACCTTCAGCACGCGACCGGTCTTACCCTTGTCTTCGCCTGCGTTCACATAGACGGTATCACCCTTTTTGATATGTAACTTACTCATTTTAATTTTTTGCTAAGAATTAAAGTACTTCGGGAGCTAAGGAAACAATTTTCATGTTCGTAGCACGAAGCTCACGGGCTACCGGACCGAAGATACGGCTACCGCGAAGTTCGTCGGCATTGG
>JAZRWU010000205.1:0-2701 GCA_045599885.1 Bacteroidales bacterium
AGGCCGAACGCCCCCCGCCGGAAACCAAAAACCCCCCCCCCCCCTCCCGCAGGGCAGTTCCCGGCTGCCAATATTTATGAGTGGAGAGTTCAAGCATTCAGGCTCTCTTCGATGGCCTTGATTTTACGCTCGGCATCCGAAAGTTTCTTGCGCTCCAATTCAACCACTTGAGCCGGAGCCCTGCTGACAAAATTCTCATTGCCCAACTTTTTGAGAATGCCTTCGCGGAAGCCGCGCAGATGCTGCAGTTCGGCTTCGAGCTTCTTGCGCTCTTCGTCCACATCGACCAGGTTGCCGACAGGAACGGCGAATTCCTGCAGACCGACACGGAACGTGGCGGCGTTGGCCGATTTCTCATCCGCTTGGAAAATCCGGTCCACATTGGCCATTTTGCAGATCAGGCAGTCATAGACCGAAGGCTCACCTTTGAGGATTTCGAGCGAAAGCGCCACCTTGTTGGGAATGTTCTTCTCCAGACGGATGGTGCGGATGCCGGCCACCACCGATTTGAGATTTTCGGTGTCGGCCAGAATCTTCTCATCGTAAGCGGACACTTTCGGCTGCCGTTGAACCATGATGCTTTCGCCTTCTTTGCGCTCACGGATGTTCTGCCACAATTCCTCGGTGATGAAAGGCATGAAGGGGTGGAGCAACAGACAGAGTTGTTCGAAATAATCGAGCGTGGCTTTCATTGTGGCGGCGTCGATGGGCTGCTGGTAGGCCGGTTTGACCATTTCCAGATACCAGGCCGAGAATTCGTCCCAAAACAGTTTGTAAACCGTCATCATGGCTTCGGAAAGACGGTATTTCGAGAAAAGATCGTCCATTTCGGCGACCGCTTTCTTCAGCATCTCGCCAAACCATGCCACCGCCAGGCGCGAGGTCTCCGGTTGAGCGAGTTTCTCATTGACCTCCCAACCCTTAATCAGACGGAAAGCGTTCCAAATCTTGTTGTTGAAGTTGCGTCCCTGTTCGCAGAGCGCATCGTCAAAGAGAATGTCGTTGCCGGCGGGAGCGGAGAGCATCATGCCCATGCGGACACCATCGGCGCCGTAAGTGTCAATCAGTGCGAGCGGGTCGGGGCTGTTTCCCAGAGACTTGCTCATCTTGCGGCCGAGTTTGTCGCGGACGATACCGGTGAAATAGACATTCTTGAAAGGCACATCTTTCTGATACTCTTCGCCGGCCATCACCATACGGGCGACCCAGAAGAAAATAATGTCCGGACCGGTCACCAGATCGGAGGTCGGGTAGTAATAGCTGATTTCGGGATTGCCGGGGTGGTTGATGCCGTCGAACAGGCTGACGGGCCACAACCACGACGAGAACCAGGTATCAAGGCAGTCTTCGTCCTGTCGCAGGTCGGAAGCCTGTATTTCCGTGGCCATCTTGCCCTCGGCTTTGCGCTTGGCATTGGCCAGATCGACGGCCTCTTCCAGCGATTCGGCGACGACAAAACCACCTTCCGGCAGAAAATAGGCCGGAATGCGGTGACCCCACCAAAGCTGACGGCTGATGCACCAGTCCTTGATGTTCTCCATCCAGTGACGGTAGGTGTTCACATATTTGTTGGGATAGAACTTGAGCGTTCCGTCCAGCACGGGATCCAGGGCGATTTTGGCCAGGTGCTCCATCTTGAGGAACCACTGCATGGAAAGTTTGGGCTCGATGACCACGTTGGTGCGCTCGCTGTATCCGACTTTGTTGGTGTAATCTTCCAATTTCTCCAGCAGACCTGCCTCTTTAAGGTCGGTCGTGATCTGTTTGCGGACATCGAAGCGGTCCATGCCGACATAAAGACCGGCGGCTTCGGAAAGCGTTCCGTTGTCGTTGAAGATGTCGATGGTCTCGAGGTTGTATTTCTCGCCGAGCATATAGTCGTTGACATCGTGGGCGGGCGTCACTTTCAGACAGCCGGTACCGAATTCAATATCCACGTAATCATCTTCGATGACGGGAATCTCGCGTCCGACGAGAGGCACCATCACCTTATGGCCGCTCAGCCAGCGGTTCTTCGGGTCGTTGGGGTTGATGCACATGGCCGTATCGCCCATGATGGTTTCGGGACGGGTCGTGGCGACCACGGCGTAATAGCCTTTCTCATCCCGATGGACCACTTCGCCCTCGATGCCGGTCGGATGGACATTGGCCTGATCGACGATGTAGTATTTCAGATAGAACAGATGGCTGTGCTCCTCTTTGTAGATGACTTCCTCGTCGCTGAGGGCGGTCAGGGCTTTCGGGTCCCAATTGACCATACGCACACCTCTGTAAATCAATCCTTTATTATAAAGGTCACAAAATACTCTGATGACGCTTTGGCTGCGGGTCTCATCCATCGTGAAAGCGGTGCGGTCCCAGTCGCAACTGGCTCCCAGCCGACGTAACTGCTTGAGGATGATGCCTCCGTGCTCTTCGGTCCAGGCCCAGGCATGTTTCAGAAATTCCTCGCGGCTCAAATCGGTCTTCTTGATGCCCTGCTGAGCCAACTTGTTGACCACCTTGGCTTCGGTGGCGATGGAGGCGTGGTCGGTGCCCGGCACCCAGCAGGCATTCTTGCCCTGCATTCTGGCGCGGCGGACCAGGATATCCTGAATGGTGTTGTTGAGCATGTGGCCCATGTGAAGTACGCCCGTCACGTTGGGTGGCGGAATGACAATGGTGTAGGGTTCGCGCTCGTCCGGTTCGGAATGGAAGAGCT
>JAZRWU010000206.1:0-2647 GCA_045599885.1 Bacteroidales bacterium
CCGAAGACCCGCTCTCTTATGAAACAATCGGTCAATCTTACGGTGTCGAAGAATACTGGCTCACCGAGAAGCGCTGTCATTTATGTCCACGAGAAAGACGACGCCAATTCCTGTCGGATGGCTTGTCAAATCCGGCAGGGATATACGGATACCCCCGATTTCTATACTTCCATCGATTATTCTGCGGATGGTACTGTCCATGAGTTATTGAAAGCCAAACAAGGTGATGGAGTGAACATCGTACTGATGGGAGACGCCTTCTCGGACCGGCAGATTGCCAACGGCACTTATCAGGCGGTGATGCAGAAAGCTGTCGATGGCTTGTTCAGCGAAGAACCTTACAAAACCTACAAGGATTTTTTCAATGTCTATGTGGTGGATGCGGTTTCTGAAACGGAAGGTTTTCAGCATGGAGGACAGGTGTTCAAAACCATGCATGGAGATGGAACGTCTATCTCAGGCAGTGATTCCACGGTCTTTGTATATGCGCAGAAAGTCCTGACAAGCGTCCAGATGAACGATGCTTTGATTATAGTGCTGATGAATGAAGATGCCTATGCCGGCACTTGTTTCATGTATTATACCAACTCGGGGGATTATGGGCGCGGCCCGGCAATCGCCTATTTCCCGACCAGCAGTAATGCCGATACTTTCAACGGATTGGTGCGGCACGAAGCCGGCGGCCACGGATTTGCGAAACTTGCCGATGAATATTCATATAAGGAAAACGGAGCGATATCCACCGCCGCCATCAACGACAAAAAGAAGATGGAGTCCTTCGGTTGGTGGAAGAATGTCGATTTCACTTCCGATCCCACTCAAGTCAAGTGGAAACCCTTCCTGAACGACAGCCGTTATGCCAACGACGGCCTGGGATGTTATGAGGGCGGTTTGACCTATTGGACGGGAGTTTGGCGTTCGACAGATGCCAGTATCATGCGTCATAATACCGGTGGCTACAACGCACCGAGCCGTGAGGCTATCTGGTACCGTATCCACAAATTGGCCTACGGCAGCACTTGGGTGTATGATTATGAGGATTTTGTGACTTACGATGCTGTCAACCGGACATCGGCGGCGGAAGCGGCTCAGATGGCTCTTGCGGAAAGGCAGGATATGCTGCCTCCGCTTCCTGAGCCCGTGGTGGTCATGAAAAAATGGGAGGATGTTTTGAAATGATTCAAAATCAAGATGTTATAAGGATTTTTCGGAGAATGTTGGCGGCTGCGGCCTTGATGATAGGCGTTTTCTCCTGCAGCAGCGCCAAATCTTCCGTTGAGACGGATAAAGGGATGCCTCTACCAGCCGACAGCCTCTCCCGTCATGGCAGTCCGATGCCCGAAGGCTTCATTCCTACAGCTCCTCCGGTGGTGGTCCCTCATGTCTGGAATGAATGATATATGAGGAAAGATGAAGAGAACCGAAGAGAGGCCGGCTAAAAACAGTTTCTTAGAAGCTGTTTTTAGCCGGCCTCTCTTCAAATCAATAGAACAACCAGTCAATGGCCTGTTTGGCCTTCAGACCGGCATCTCTGGTCTTGAAATTGGAAACGGGTTCGGAAAAGCCCAGAATCAGGCAAGAACCGGAGCCCAGATCGAGAGTGTGCTCTCCGGCCTCAAACCGGTAGCTGTGAACGTTGACGGCCGGCATTCCGGACAGTTCGAGCGCGTTGGCAATCTTGATGTCGGCTTGACCGTAAATATTGGCGGAGGCATCGGTTTCCAACTTGGGAGCCGGTGTATAACGGCTGCTCGGGGAAATGGAATTGTAGTAGCCGATCCACAGGGTAGTGGGTTTGTCACAGCGGAATTCCAGATGATTGGCATTCCCGTTGCGCGGGCTGCTGACCAGCGCTTTCAGCTGGCTCAATTCATCGGCCAGAGCGATGACATCACCCTGACGCTGGAAAGAGGCATTGGGTTGGCGCTCCGCTCTTCTGAAAGAACCGAACGACCCCATCGGAGCGCTTGTAAGATTGTTGCCTTCCTTGATTTCCACCCAAATAGGATTCTGAGGCACAATCATCGTCACCTCGGCCGGTTTCAGTACTTCTACGCCGGTTTGGGCGGCCGTCTCTCCTTGGCGTATGGTTTCGATATTCAGCTTGAAATTGGCCAATTCGTTTTCGTAGGCGGGCAGCAGGTCGGACCAGAGTTTGTTGTCACCATTGGCACCGCTGGCCGGAATACGTCTTTGTCCGGTCTGCATACTGTTGGCATATAGATAATGATCTTCGGTCAGGGCCACCAGTTTTCGGTAATATTCCAAACTGCTTTCCATCAACGTGACGGCTTTCTCCAGTCTCGAAAGATCGTTGTCGTATTTGTACATCAGCACTTCCATGGCGGCTTCCAATTTGTCGGTGAACGAAAGGGTGAAGGCCTCATAGCAATAGACATCGTTTTTGAGACGTTCGAATTCATCCTGATTACAACGGACTTTCTTGACTTTCTCAATGGCTTCTACGGCTTTGCGGGCATGCTCACGGGTCTGTTCCACCAAGACAGGAGGTGTCTCACCCTGATGCTCCTCTCCTTTGAATTCCTTTTCGGCCCAGACTTCGAGTTTCTCACCTATCGGTCCGCAGGATTCCGCGAAAGCAGGATATACTGTCCAACGGGTCGGATTGACCAACTGGCTCATAAAC
>JAZRWU010000207.1:0-5661 GCA_045599885.1 Bacteroidales bacterium
CAAGCCAATGGAGCCGGCGCAGAGATATTGAGCCGTCACAGAAAGCGTTACTCCCACCACTTCACCGATAAGCGGACCCACATAGGGAATCACATTGAGAATACCGGCGAAAAATGCGATACCGATGGAATACTGGAATCCCATTCTGCCAATCAGCAAAAGACCGAGAAAATCGAGCAGCATCACCCCCAGCACCTCAATGAAAAGGCCGGAGAAATACCGTGTGACCAGATGTGAGATTTCGGCCATGGACTCACGGGTTTTGGTTTCAAGATGATCGGGCACCAGCGCTGCCAGCATATTGGGGAACAGCTCCGGATCTTTGATGAAGAAAAAGGCGATGAACACCATGGAGAACAGTCCCACACCCACGGATGCCAGAAACGAAGCGACGCTGCTGATCAGGCTGGGAAACATCGATAAATCGAAAATCGATTCCATTTTCTCAAGCAGGTAATCCTCAACCCTGAAATCCGGTCCAAGAGAATCAAAGGTGTCACGCAGGAAACTGTTGATGGCGGAAAGAGGTCCCGACACCGACAAAGAAGTGCTGCCGATGTTGGCTTGCGAGAAATCCGAGGCGATTTTGGAAAAAACCGGGATTTCCAGCATGACGATACCGCAAAACACACCCATAATCAATATCAGCGTCAGGATGGCAATGAGCCACATCGGAAGTTTCCACTTTCCGATACGGACGCGCATCAGCAAGCGGCTGAGCGGACGGCCGATCAAAGCAAGCACAGCCGCCGCCAAAATATACAACAGCACAGATTTCAGGCTTTTGCATACGAAAAACAAAATCGCGGTCACCAATAAAGCCAATATCAAGCTGGCCAGCTTATCCGTCGTCCGATTATTCTTCATCATCTTTCATTTTGTGCAAAGATAAGAAGCAGTTTTGAATTATTCCATTTCCACACGCACAGCAGCCGGCGCCGTGATTTTGCCCCGTTTTATGGAAAATCCCGTTGGCAACGGGCATCTCACGACATTGCCTTTCTGGTCGTAAAACCACAGATTGATATAGGTATATTCTCCCACAGGCACCGAAAAACAGAAATCCTTGCCTTCTTCGGTGAGCGTGACTCCCTCTTGGCAAATCAGTTCAATATAATTATTGATCGCACTGCCCTGAATCGGAAATTCCTTGATTCGGGCCGTACCTTTTTCGTTGACGAAAGTTCCCGACAACGATTCCATGGCCGTTATCATCACTTGACTGACATTCATGGAACCTTGGGCCGTGATTCTGAGCACGCCGCCCAGAAAGCGGAAACGGTACGGACCGCCCAAAAACTTGGCATCCGACCACATAGGAAGAGATGTCAAGGTATCAGATGTATAATACTGCCGGTCGGGCCATACCAGAAATGCCGGATTGCCGGAATCATCCTTCCATATACTTGAGGGATAATACACCGATTTCATCACCATAGTAGGGCCATTTATCAGGAACTCACCGGGATGTCCCGTCCGTTCTCCACCCACGAAATAACCGGCTTTACGTCCTCCCTTGTCTTTGAGCACGAAATCCGAATAACGGTATTTTTCCAGAACGGTTTTGCGTTGGATTTCACATCCTACTCGGAAAGTGTCGCCACGGGCCCATGTCATTTCCACACTCTCCAAATCGACTGTCCCCCCCACTTTGACCGGCTTGCTTTCAATCTCCGCATAAACCAGCTGTTCTCCTTCCTCCAAATCGTATTCCGCATCGCCGCGGCACGAATAAAGGCACATCCATACCACGACAGACAAGACTGTCATCCACGATATTCTCATCATTACTTTATAAATCAGTTATTTGAAAATTCATTCATAAAAAACCGGCCGGTTCCGTTTTCGCAACAAAGATATTGCGTATTTTGCACGGATGTCAAGACTCAAGATGATAATTACCAGCCATTGCCGTATGAAATTTTCTTACCTTTGCTGTATGAAAAAGTTACGACATTATCTCCTATTGGCCGCCGTCCTGAATGGTATGGCCGCCTGTCAACCCAAGTCGGCAGTGGCGCCCGAAGAGGACGCTTCGTCATTTGTTTTACTGACGGATGTGATTCCCGACATTCTTTTGGAAATCCGGTATTACAGCACCTTCAATTTCATCGGTGACCGCATCCCAGGTTATGAGCAGCCTATCGCCGTCCTGACCCGCCAGGCCGCCGACAGCCTCAAAGCCGTCAGCGACGAGCTCCGACAACAAGGCTATGTGCTTAAAATCTTCGATGCATACCGTCCTCAATGCGCAGTGGATTTTTTCATGGCATGGGCAAAAGACACCACCGATTACCGGATGAAGGCCTATTTCTATCCTGAACTTGAAAAAAGCGTCCTGGTTCCGCAGGAATATGTGGCGGAAAAATCAAGTCATACCCGAGGCTCGACAGTCGATCTGACTTTGTTCGATATGAGACTTCAAAAGGATGCCGATATGGGTTGCACCTACGATTATTTCGGACTGGCCTCCCATCCCGACGTGCTTCCCGGACAGGAAATCGGCACCTACCGTCCTATCAATGAGCAGCAATACGCCAACCGTATGATTCTTCGGGATGCCATGCTGCGTCATGGTTTCAAGCCTTACGATTGTGAATGGTGGCACTTCACGCTATGCGACGAGCCTTTCCCCGACACCTATTTCACCTTCCCGCTCAATACCGACAGACTATGACAAGTCAAAACAGAGTCTGACTTCTATGGAATTCCATATCGAAGCGCAGGCCACCCCCTTTCGGGAGAGATGCGGATATGGTTCCTTTGTGGAAAGCAACGGCATTTTTGACTATGGAGAGGCCCAAGCCCGAACCTTCGGTGCTTCCCGGTTTGCCCGGTATGCTGTAGAAACGCTCAAAGATATGGTTCAGCTGCGATTCACTGACCCCATTGCCGTTGTCGTAATACGAGAGTTCCATGTGGTCGATGTAACGTCGCGCTTCGATATATATATCCGTCCCTTTTCCGGCATATTTGACAGAATTCTCCACGAGATTGCGTACAATCGCATACATCAGACTGCGGTTGCCGTTCATCATCGTCTGGTCTGAAACGCTGGAATATATCTTCATGTTTTCCTTCTGAAGGGCAGCGTCGAACTCATCACTTACCTCCGTCACGATTTGGCCCAAGTCCAAAGGCTCTATGCGGAACTGCTCAGGAGACTCCTCCAGCTTGGTGATGAGCGCCACATCCCGGATAAGTTCGGACAGGCGGATAGACTGAGCATAAGAACGGTCAATGAAAAGATTTCTTTTATCTTCAGAAATATCCGGATTCCTGATAATGGTTTCCAAATAGCCCCGGATACTGCTGACAGGAGTCTTCAATTCGTGCGCGATATTGCTTGTCAGCGAGTGTTTCAGTTCTTTGGCTGCATCCTCGGAGGCTTTTCTGAGTCTGTTTTCATAATTGCGGGATAAAAGTCTCGCCAACAGCATCAGCACCGCAAAGAGCAATACGATACCCGCCAGAAGCACCCAGTCCGGGCGGAAATACTTCTCCATATTGACCTCGAAGGGCAAAGCCGCCCGGATGATACATCCGTCATAGTCTTTGGCGAAGTAAAGATATTTGCGGTTTGCCGTTTCGGACTGGCGTATGGCATACCCGTCACCGGTGGCCAAAGCGTCGTGTATCTCCGGTCTCTCCAAATGGTTGTCGAGGAATGACAGCGGCTCGTATGAATCGTAAGTGACCGTTCCGTCCGAAGTGAGAATGGTGATGCGGATGTCATCGGGAAAAAGTTCCTCGATATTTGCCGAAAAATCACCGGCTGCCCGGACGATATCCGTATAGGACTCCAGACGGGATTGGAGCACAGAGCGTTTCCAGTTGCGTTCACTGCCCGTCTCCACGGCGATGAACAGAGCCGCACCCAGGCAGAAAATGGCGGCAAAGCCTCCTAACAGTTTGAATTTATAACTCATACATAATAGCCGAATCCCGACTTGTTTTTAATGATATCTCTTTCTTTGCCGAGTTTGGATCGGAGTCTCGCAATATGGACATCCACGGTTCTCTCAAGCACATAGGGTGCGTCTTTCCAAAGTCTGGCGATAATATCCGAACGGGAGAAGCATTGTCCTATGTTGGACACCAGCAGTTCAAGTATCCTGTACTCCTTATGGGAAAGTCCAAGCGGTTCGCCGTCGATGGCGGCCGTCTTGAGAAGGCGGTTCACGCTCAGACGGCCGACGGTCACGACATCGGCCGTCCCGGCACGGGCGAGCACCGCCTTGATTCGGGCCAGCACCTCGTTGATGGAGAATGGTTTTGGGACATAATCGTCTCCTCCGGCACCGAAGCCCGTCAGAAGGTCATCTTCCGCCGTTCTCGCCGTCAGGAAAATGATAGGTATGTCATTGTTGGCCGATCGGAGATTTTTCGCGAACTGATAGCCGGACATTCCCGGAAGCATCACATCAAGCAGAATCAGCGATGCCTCTCCTACGGATTTCTCCGCCGACTCCGCCGACTCAACGCTGACAACCGCATACCCGGCATTTTCCAAATTGTAGGAGAGTATTTCGCGGATGTCGGCATCATCCTCCACTATCAGAATTCTATTCATTTTCCATAACCTGTTTTGAATTGATTTTCAGATGATTTGACAGGGATTTCGAGACGGATTCGGATTATCTTTGAGCGAGCATAGCAGACCATCCCGGCAAGAAGCGGCAAGTTATCGAAAAAATCATCAACACGCAAGAAAGAGCCAAGAACCTGTTTAAATTTCTTACAACAAAAGTATATTCCAAGTCTGATGACTTCATGGATCATGTTTCAGGACTTCAGGATACCGCATAATTGTTAAGATTCAGTTACATCATCGTGAGAATGAGTTTCCGATGCTTGAAATCATGGATAAATATCCCAATTTCGCACTCGGAAAATAGTAACTATGACTACAGATCTGATCATTTCAGCCATTCTCACACTCGTTGCCGGCATCGGAATCTTCCTTATTGCCTGTCAGATGATGAGCTCCAACCTCGAATCGGCGAGCTCCACAAAACTCAAATCGTTGTTTTCCAAAGCCTCCCGCAGCCGTCTTCTCGGAGTCGGCATCGGCACCGCAGGAACAGCCGCCATCCAAAGTTCGGGTGCCACCACGGTGATGGTCATCGGTTTCGTCAACGCGGGAATCATGTCGCTCACGCAGGCGGCCACTATCATATACGGTGCCAATATCGGAACCACCATCACAGCGCAGATTGTCGCCCTTGGTATGTTTGGCGGAGCCAGCACTATTTCCACCACCATCATCTTTTCCGCCTTTGCCGGTATTGGAGCCTTCCTCGCACTTTTCGCCAAAAAAGACTTGGGAAAGAAAATCGGAGGAACGCTAGCCGGATTCGGAATGCTTTTCGTCGGACTCAGCATGATGAGCGGTTCCATGAGCGATTTCGCCCAATTGGACGGCGTGAAGGTATTTCTGTCGGAGATTAGGAATCCTATCCTTCTGGTTATCATCGGCGCCTTGTTTACGGCCATCATCCAGAGTTCGTCAGTAATGACCTCTGTGGCCATTGCCATGCTGTGCGCCGGACTGATTTCCCTGGATCAGGGTATTTTCATCACCATGGGCTCCAACATCGGATCCTGTGTCGTGGCCATCATCGCCGGCATGACTTCCGGAACAAATGCCAAGCGCACTTC
>JAZRWU010000208.1:0-9515 GCA_045599885.1 Bacteroidales bacterium
TCGCGGGAGCCGACGCACTGAAGAAAGACTATCCGTTTGGGGGTCTCACGCAAGGTATTGAGCAGGCGTTGCTCTTTGAGCATCTGCTCCAGATGGAGTGAGGTAATCACGCCGTTGTAGATGCCGTAGCCCAATTCTTCCTTGCGCCGGGCATCGAACACCTCGTAACCGCTGGCCAGCAGCACGGCGGAAGCGGTGTAGCTCTTGTCGTGCTGGTCGCGGAGCCGCCATTCTCCGATGTCCATCCGTTCGATGGAGAAAATTTCGGTGTCGGGATAGATTTCAATCAGGGGATGGTCCAAACCCGATATCAGGGAATAGGCCACTTCTCCGGCGGTAGCGAAGTTGGGGAAGAGCTTGTATTTGTTGAGAAGATTGCCGGCGAGGTCGGGCTTCGATTCGAAAAGCAGCACCCGGCAACCCTGGCGGCTGAGTTGGGAAGCGGCCTCCATGCCGGCCGGCCCTCCGCCGATGACGGCGACCACAGTCGGAATTTCCTGCGTCGTGCCGTCAAAACGGGGCTTGAGTCCACGCGGAATCAGACGTATTCTCTTGTTTCTGGAACGTTTTCCGTTGTCGTCCTTTTCGGGGAGCTTTCCGTTGTCGTTTCCGTTATTCTTCATATTCAGACAGCTTCAGATTATACTTTCAGATGGCGGGGCCTGTCGGGTTTGGGCAGCACCTTGCCCGATACGCCTTTGTACTTCTCGTCGATGTTGTAGGCGATGCCTATTTTGTCGAGCAGCCGTTCCACCTGCACCTGATGCAGCTGAAGGCCGAGTTTCCAAGGGTCATAACCCAACAGCAGACCTGTCATTTCCTCGTAGGTCAATACGGGAATGCCGTAGCCTTCGAGGTCGTAGGTCTTGTTCTCCATTTCGGCAATGGTGTATTGCCATTTGTCCATGAACATCGAGCAGCCCGGGCAGTTGGTCACGATGAAATCGGGCTCATAGGGTTGCATCGACTCAAATTTCTTTTTGGTGTTGGCCACGGAATAGCCCCGGTTGGCTTGCACGATGTATTGGCGGAAACCGAAGCCGCAGCAGTGACGCCGTTCGGGATAATCGACCACCTCGCCTCCCCAAGCCTCTATCATCCCGGCCAGCACGTAGGGAAACTCCGCATTGCCGACACCGTGCTTGGGGAATATTTTGGCATAATGGCAGCCGATGTGCTCCACCACCTTGAGGGGCTTGCCCGTGAAACGGTTCACCAGCTGATAACGCATTTTTTCCTTGAGCTCGAAACGGAATTTATAGACGATGTCGGAAGGATGGACGATGTTTTTGGGCACTTCAAACTCGCGGCCGGTGGTCTCACGCAAGATTTTCCGGGTCTTTTCGAGCAATTCGGGCTGTTCCTTCCAAGTTTCCACCATTTCGGTGAAGATGCCGAAAGAGGTGACGCAGGAAGGCACATAATTCTCATAGCCGTTCTGAGTCATCAGCGAGAACAGACGCGCCACGATGGTCATCGTTGTCTCAAAAGGCACCACGTCAGCGTGATAGCCGATTCCGGTGCAGGTGTGCTGATTGGGCTCGTCACAGACGTCTTTGCCCAGTTCCTCTTTGAGAATTTTCAGAAAAGCGGTTTCCGAGCCGGGAAAGAATGTCTGACGGATGCAGCTTCTTTCGTAGAAATAGCGGTCGTCCGCTATTTCCTTCTGGTATTCATTCCAATATCTCTTCTGCATGATTTCCTCTCCTTGATTTCGCACTCTTCCCCGGGGCTCAGATTTCTTCGTCCGTCGGGTCGGAGTAGGTGTGGACGAAAAGTTCATGGCGGTCGTTGATGCCGCTTTCCTTGATGCTCTCTTCGCGTATCTGTTGCATGAGCGCGGTGCCTCCGGTCGCCTCAAATATCCTGCGGACTTCCTGAAGGTTCTCTTCCCGAATGTCGCGCAAGGCGCCGGGTCCGTCTCCGTGGTAGTTGGCTCCCATTTTAGGGGCCACATCTTCAATATGTTCGAGATACCATTCCCAAATGGGCCCTTGTTCGGGATGACGCTCAGGGGCCAGACGGTCGGGGTGGATGCAGTATCCGATATCGAGGATATTCTGGCCGATGGTTTCGACGATGGCGAACTGCTGCAGGCCTTTTTTGCTTTCCGCGAAATAACCGAGCTGCTGTGAGACTTTACGCAGAATCGAAATCAGGACTCCGGGGATATTGCCCCGAGGACAACGCGGTTTGCACGAAAGACATTGGCCGCAATACCAGATGGTGTCGCTGCGAAGCAGGGCCTCAATCTCGTCTTCGTTGCGCCTTTGGACCACATCGACTATCTGGCGCGGATCGTAGGGATAAAATTCCGCTGCCGGACAGACCGCCGTGCAGATGCCGCAGTTCATACAGGCTTTGAGCGATTCGTCAAAGCGCGGATCTTCCTTCAGCAGATTGTAGAGATTTCCCATATTCCTCTGTTTTAGAATCAGGCCTCGACGGCTTCCCGGAAAGCGCGGTTGCGGCCACAGCCTTCGCCGCAGTTGAGCAAGATGGTCTGTCCGTCCGAGAGCAGGCCCTGTTCCACGGCTTGGTAGAAACCGGAGAGACAGACGATGGAGGCCGGCCCCAAGATAATGCCTTTTTCGTCGCGCACCTTGCGGGCCAATTCCACCAGGCCGGCTTCGTGGATGCGGAGGAAAGTGCCGCCGCTCTGACGCACGATGGGGGCGATGATGGGATACATGCCGGGATTGCCCGTCGAGAGTATCGAGACTTTGGTCTTCGGGTTGTCAATCACCGGATAGTTGTTTTCATATCCCTTGGGGAAGCCTTCTTGCGCGGCGTTTTCCCAAGCCTGAACCATAGGGTCGCAGAGGTCCTGCTGCACCAGCATCATTTTGGGAAGACGGATGTCGGAACGGAATTTCTGCAGTTCGCGTACACCTTTGTATAGGGCGATGGGTCCGGTGCCGCCGGCTACGGCCTGGAAATAGACATCGGGCATCTGGCCGAGTTGGCGCAGATATTCGAATACCATGGTGCGCTTGGCTTCGACACGCAGCGGGTCGATGTTGCCGGCCGAAATCAGGACGTGCTTGTTTTTGGAAAAATCGGCGGCTTCTTTTTTCGCCTGGGCGTAGTTGCCTTCGCTGATCATCACAGTCTGGCCGTAGGAACGCATTTCCTCAACGGAATCGGGGCAGACGTCGTTGGGCACGAACACCGTGAAATGGATGCCGGCCAAAGAAAGATATTTGCTGTAGGCCGTGGCGGTGTTGCCGGTGGAGGCGACGCAGAATTCCTTGACGCCGTTCTCTTTGAAGACGGAGGCGGCCATGGAGGCGGCGATGTCCTTGAACGTGTGGGTGCCGCCGTTCAGGTCGTTGCGGTACATGAAGACCTTGCAGGAAACGCCGGCTTTTTCGGCAGCGTATTTTTCCAGAAATTCCCATTCTTCGATAGGAATGGCACCTTCGCCGCAGGAGACGATGTTCTCCCGTTTTTCCAAAGGAAGAAACTCAAAATAATGCCAGAAACTCTCGGGTTGGCCCTCGAAATACCGGGACAGACCGGCATAGTCAGCATTATATTCCAATTCACCTTGCTTGCAGCCGCATATCGGGCAGGCCTGGCCGTGGCTGAACCATTCGGCAAACGACTCAATCACAAGACCGCATTTCGGACAACGTATCTGATACTTCATGTTATTCAATTTTGATTCTTGTCAAGATCCCAAGAAAAAGCAAAGATAAGGTATTTTTCGAAATTGTTCCTTTTTTTGTCCGTGAAAAGCTTCCCGCTGGCTCGCTGCTTTGTATTTATGGATAAATATACATTTTATAATTTATTGATTCATAGGTATATAAAAAATATATTCAAAAATATGCGTATAATATTTTGGACGTGTGATTTTTTGTGTAATTTTGCGGTGTTTTAGATTGTGTGGCGGATTTTCCGCTTGCTTATCAGCGCAAAAAAGGTTTATTTATCAAACAATTATGAAAACTTCAGAAGTTATCGCCAATCTTAAGAGAAGATTCCCCAACGAGCCGGAATATCATCAGGCCGTAGAGGAAGTTTTGAACACGATCGAAGAGGAATACAACAAGCACCCTGAATTTGACCGTGCCAACCTTATCGAACGTCTTTGCATTCCCGACCGCGTCTTCACTTTCCGTGTCACCTGGATGGACGACAACGGCAATTGGCAGACCAACACCGGCTACCGTGTTCAACACAACAACGCCATCGGACCGTACAAGGGAGGTATCCGTTTCCATTCCTCGGTCAACCTTGGCATTCTTAAGTTCCTTGCATTTGAGCAGACTTTCAAAAACTCGCTCACCACGCTTCCTATGGGTGGCGGCAAGGGTGGCTCTGACTTCTCCCCGCGTGGCAAATCGAACGCTGAAATCATGCGTTTCTGCCAGGCTTTCATGCTGGAACTGAGCAAGAACATCGGTCCCGACACGGATGTCCCCGCCGGCGATATCGGCGTAGGCGGTCGCGAGGTCGGCTATATGTTCGGTATGTATAAGAAACTCCGCAACGAATTTACCGGAACTTTCACGGGGAAGGGCCGTGAGTTCGGCGGCTCGCTTGTCCGTCCGCAGGCTACGGGCTACGGCAACTGCTATTTCCTGATGAATATGCTCAAGAGAAAAGGCATCAACGACCTCAAAGGTCAGGTGGTGGCTATCTCGGGTGCCGGTAACGTGGCTTACTACACTGCGGAAAAAGTGCTGCAGTTGGGCGGTAAGGTCGTTACGATGTCCGACTCCGACGGTTATATCTACGATCCCGACGGCATCGACCGCGAGAAACTCGACTTCATCTACAATCTGAAGATGGTTGAGCGTGGACGTATCCGCGAATATGCTGAGAAATACGGTTGCAAGTATGTGGCCGGTGCCCGTCCTTGGGGCGAGAAATGCACCATCGCCATGCCTTCGGCCACTCAGAACGAGCTTAACGGCGACGAGGCCCGCATGCTTCTCAAGAACGGTGTGATTGCCGTGGCCGAAGGTGCCAACATGCCTTCGACTCCCGAAGCCGTGGCCGAATTCCTCAAAGCCAAGATTCTCTATTCTCCGGGCAAGGCTTCCAACGCCGGCGGTGTTTCGGTTTCCGGTCTGGAAATGTCGCAGAACTCGATGCGTTACAGTTGGAGTGCCGAAGAAGTCGATACCAAGCTGCAGGGAATCATGCACGATATCCACGAGGCTTGCGTTACCTACGGTGCCGATGCCGACGGTTATGTCAACTATGTGAAGGGTGCCAACATCGCCGGCTTCATGAAAGTGGCCAAGGCTATGATGGCTCAGGGTATTGTCTGACAATCTTTCCTCTGAATATGCGGCGGGCTTCCGGGAAATCGGAAGCCCGCTGCTGTTTTTGGCGTGTCAAAGTCAACCGCACGCGAATCCGCATCCATACGACTCGTTTTTTCCGCTGCTTTGATGGCCTTTTGATCTGCTCAAAACGGGTTCTCAATGCGACATTCTTTCAGCCATCAGATACTGAATCAACGTGCCCATGTTGCGCATATAGGTGTTGGTCGAGATGGACATCAGGCCGGTGTTGGTGCTGAAAGGCGAAGTGTCGTGCTCGTCGCCGACATTGGTGGAGACATAGCGCATCTCCAGACTGGGAACGGTGTCGCAATAGGGCTGATAGACGTTTGAGGTGGTACGGAGCGGCGTCAGCCAGCAACCGCGGGCATCCAGATCGGCGATGACGCGCTCGGCACCCTCCTTCGGATTGATTCGATTGAAACTGAGAGCGTTGGGCTGACGCACGTTGTAGTAGGCGGGCAGGGCGGCCGGTTGGGTCCATGTGGCTGTCGGCGCTTTGAGCAGTATGGAGTCGCGGATCAGCTGTTCGGCGGGTATGGCTTTAAGTTCGGCGAGTTCTCTGCGCAGTTGCGAAGGATTGACGCGGGCAGTGGAGCCGTAATGGCCGATGGTGTATTTCGGATCCTGGTCGGAAAAATAATGGCCGTTCTGCACATTGGAGCCGATGCGGTGTATGTATTGGGGGTGTCCGTTGTCGGGATTGACGAAGCGCGGCACCGTGATGGAACCGTCGGGGCCTTTCTGATCTTTTCCCAAGGATTCGAGATAGTCGATGGCGGCGGGAATGCCGGCCAGGAAACGGCTGTCTCCGGTCAGACGGTAATACTGCATCAGATGGCGGATGGCCGAGGTCGTGGCGCCGCTGCTCACACCGAGAGGCTCGTAGGAGCGGGCGTGCATCACTTTCAACTCAACGGGATCGTATTGGTCACCCCAGCCGGCGAAAGGAGCGCCTTGCTGCAGCACGATGAGCAGGTGCATGGCCCTCAGAATCGGCTCTCTGAGTTCTTTGATGCCCAAGGTACGGTAACATTGCATCAGAAATTCTATGCATGAGGGAGTCACGTTGTCGTTGTAGGTGATGAACGAGCTGTAGTCGGCCTTGCCGTGGAAAGGATGGTCGTACATCAGCGGGTATCGTTGAGGCCAGCCGCCGATAGGATATTGGCTTTCCAGGACAAAGGCAATCGTCTTTTCCAAGGCTTTGCGGATTTCGGGGTCCTGCTTCTCGACATAAAGACGGAGCAGGTAACGGCCCACTTGGGTCGTGCAGTCATCGTCATAGGTGGCGTTGCCGTAATAATGCTGGAATTCCTCCAGTCTCCAACCGTTGCGTCCGATGGTGGCATACCATTGTTTGAGCGATTCCTCGCCGGCCAGGTCGAACATATAGTTCCATCCGCCGCAATCCAACTGCCCTTGAATAAGCGTTTTGCCTATTTTGAGAGCGGCCTGGTAATAATATTCGTCGCCGGTGGCATGATAGGCGTCAAGCAGGATGTTGCCGACTCCAGGTGTGCCGGGCGACTGCACCCAGGCCATAGTGCGGTTGGCTTCCATCTCGCCCCAACAACGTGAGAAGTCAGGCAGATAGGTCCATACAAAGCCACCGTTGTACGACACGCTGTCCATCATGAACTCGGTGGCGGTCTTCATAGTCTTGAGCACACTTTCGTTGAATTTGTTTTTAGCTTGGAACTTACACGGAAGAATGCAACAAAACAGGGTAATCAACAGAATTTTTCCGATTTTCTTCATATCTTTGCTTTTGTGAGTGATAAACTACTTCTAATTATTTCAATATGGCAAATATAGGAAAATATCTGGGGATTGCGGCCTTTTCGCTTTTATTCCTTACGGGATGCGGAAATTCATCCAAAAAAGAGGCGGCGGCTCCGCTCGGTAATGATGAAAACAAAGAAGAGAAAGTTATGACAAAACAAAGTGGCAATTTCATTTTCGCCGCCGATGTCCCTTGGGACGATGCCGGCAATGGCGCTGTACGTCAGATTCTTGGCTACAACGATGACATTATGATGGTCAAGGTCAAATTCAAAAAAGGCGATATCGGATCGATGCACAGCCATCCGCATTCACAGGTCACCTATGTCGCAGCCGGTAAGTTTGAGTTTACCGTGGGCGGCGTGACCAAGATTGTCGAGACCGGCGATGCACTCTACAAACAGCCCGGTATTGAGCACGGTTGTGTCTGTCTGGAGGACGGTATTCTGATTGACTGCTTCAATCCGATGCGTGACACTTTCCTGAAAGATTAGCGGAACCCCTTTTCACCATTGTATAGGGATATGAAGTCTCTGAATTTTTGGTCGGTCACCTGCCTGATGGTGCTCGCCTCGTTGTGTTTCAATCCGGTCTGCGCCCGTAAAGCGACTTACACCAACCCGATTCTGGGCGGGGATTATCCGGATCCGTCGATTGTCCGTGACGGCAACGACTATTATATGACCCATTCCTCCTTCGATTACAATCCGGGTCTGATTGTCTGGCATTCCACCGATCTGGTGCATTGGGAACCGATCAGTTATGCTCTTCAAACCTATCTTGGTTCGGTTTGGGCACCTGATATTGCCAAAATCGGTGACAAGTTTTACATCTATTTCACCGTGTCGCGCCACGGCAATTTCGTGGTCTATGCCGACAGTCCTTACGGCCCTTGGAGTGATCCGATTGACTTGCACGTGGGCCAGATCGATCCTTGCATCGCCATCGGAGAAGACGGTCAGAAGTGGCTGTTTTTGAGCGGAGGCCAGCGTATCAAACTGACGGAAGACGGATTGAATACGATTCCCGGAACGTTGGAAAGAGTCTATCAGGGATGGCCTATTCCGGAAGATTGGACCACGGAAGGTATGTGTCTCGAAGGTCCGAAGTTGAAGAAAATCGGCGATTGGTGGTATTATCTGAGTGCCGAAGGTGGTACCGCAGGTCCTCCCACCAGTCACATGGTCGTAGTGGCCAGAGCGAGAACCTTGGACGGACCTTGGGAGAACAGTCCCTATAATCCATTGATTCATACCTATAAAGATACGGATCGCTGGTGGTCGCGCGGGCATGGCTCGCTTATCGACACGCCCGACGGCAGATGGTATGTGGTTTATCATTCCTACGAAAACGGCTTCACCGGCCTCGGCCGTCAGACTTTGCTGGAGCCGGTCGTTCTCAATAAAGAGGGCTGGTTTGAGCCTGTCAGGAACTTGGATGTCGCTCAACCGATTGCCCTTCCGATGCCTTCTACGGGCGATATCGACCGTAAGGCTCATTTGGGAGAGTTCCGTATTGGCCTCGACTGGAAGTATTACAAGGATTTCGACCCGGCCCGCGCCAGTGTCAAGGACGGTGTCCTGACGTTGAAGGCTCAGGGTACCAGCCCGCGCAACTCGGCTCCGATTATGTTTGTCGCCGGAGAGCATTCGTATGAGTTTGAAGTGGAGATAGACCGTGACCCCAACGCCACGGCGGCTCTGGTGCTGTATTACGACAGTGATTTTTATACTGGAACCGGCATCAACCGTTCCGGCACGCTGCGTTACCGCAAGGATGAGGGCAGCCGCCGTTCTTTTGTGCCCAATGCCACCCATATCTGGCTCAGATTACGCAATGACCGCCATGTCGTGACGGCCTATTACAGTCTGGACGGAGAGAATTGGGTGAAAGAAGAGTGGGGACACGAAATCTCCGGCTATAATCACAACACCTGTTATTATTTCCAAAGCGTTCTGCCCGGTCTGATGGCGGCAGGTGAAGGCGAGGTCCGCTTCAGTAATCTGAAATACAGAAAGTTGCAATAAATTGTTGTTCGATTATCCCATCTCTATTTCAACGGTGAGTCGGGTTCGTTTTTCATCATCCGGTATTCGGTGGCACGGGTCACACCCGGCAGCACGATGCGGAAGAAATTGACGGTGATTTTTCCTATGAAAGTGAGAACCAATTGTTTGCGGCGGTGACGTATGCCCCGTAACATCAATTCGGCACAACGTTCCGAGGTCATCATCTTGCCTTCTTCGCGCGGAGTCTTGCCTTGCGGACTGCCATCGGCGGTGAGAGCGGCCAGGCGGACGTTGGAGGCGGTGAAGTTGGGGGCGAAGGTCATCACGTGAAGACCATCGTACATGTGTTCGGCACGCAAGGTTTCCAGAAAACCGTTCATGGCGAACTTGGAAGACGAATAGCCGGTACGGCAGGGCAGAC
>JAZRWU010000209.1:0-12236 GCA_045599885.1 Bacteroidales bacterium
GTTGAAGAGGGCTACGTTACTTTCTGCATAATTCTCCCAAGAATAACGATCCCAGAAGATGTTGTTGTTGACATTGATGTAAACTTCTTTGAAGTCGTTGTCCTTGTTGCACTCAAGGAAGTTGCGTTCCTTATCTGCGGCCCCACCGATCTTGTAGAATACGTTGTTCTCAACCGTCATCGTGTAGATGGAATCGCATCCGGCAGGAGCCTTCGGGCTGATTGGGGTGTTGAAGAACTGGCCACCAGTAGCGTACATGTTTTTAACAAGGTTCTCGCGGAAGATGAAACTGGTCACACCAAAACTCCTGCCTCCGGCAAACTGGAACAAGTGATGACCGATTCCGTCAATGGTACAGTTCTCAACCAAGACGGCATTAATCAATTTCTCAGTGTCGTTGTTGGCATTGATGCGGATGATACAAGCCGGCATGTTGGTGAAGGTGCAATTACGGATGGTGAGTTGTCCGGTAATGGTATCCTTGGCACCCTTGGCGAAGTGCAGAGGAGAAGCATCGGCAGAAGTGGTTTCACCACTGGCTTCGAACTTGATACCTTCAACGGTGTAGTTCTTGACGACCATACCGTTGTTTGAGCGCAAGCTACCCTTGATGAGGGGAGAAGCACCGCTGGCAGCTTTGATGGTGAAGTTACCGTGGGTCTGCGGGAACTTGTTGGCTACGTTGACACCGAGGTCATAGGTTCCGTTGGCCAATTCGATGGTGAGGTCCTGGCCGTCAACATAGTCGGCGTAGCTCAGAGCGTCGAGGAATTCTTCCATAGAACCGGCGGAAGCGACGGTCTTGTCGGCGTTGAACTTGGCCCAGCTTTCGAAGTTGACATATTCCAACTTGAAGTTGCTCATGGCGATGTGGCTGTTGCGGTTGGCAGACGAGCTGATCTTGATGTTCAAGGTGTTGTCGGAAACACGGACTTTCACTTTGCTCAAAGCGGGGCTGTCGGCACCGGCAGGTCTTGCGCATTTCACGCTCTTGCCGTTGGCATACAGATTGAGATAATCACGTCCGTAGTTGTCTGTGCCGTCAGAATTTTTGTGTTCGTTGAAGAATACATTGGCGCTGAGATAGTAGTCACCGTTCGGAATGTTCTCGATGGTCTGTTCAACAGTGAAACCGTTGAATTTACCTTGACCGTTACCCTTGGGATCGTCGAGGACAACTTCGTCAATAGCTTTGAGCAGCGAGCCCTTGAATCCGAATTCATCGGAGGTGGTGCTGACAACCACGTTGGCGGGAGTCGGGTTGGTGATGGTCCAGCCGTTGGTTCCGTCGGCGAAGTTGGGGTTGACGATGAAACCGCTGACATCCACAGGGTTCTCAGCAGAAGCACCGGCAGCGTAGAAGGCGTTCATGGCGATTCTCAAGGTCTTGTTCCAACCTTCTTTTTCGGGATCGTCTTTCTTGCCTTCTTTGTAATTATTCTCGGCCGAACTGATGGCACTTTCAAGAGCAGCTACACCTTCGCCTTCAGGATTTTCGGTGATGATGTCTTTGGCGCTCTGGATGAGTTTGGCATATTCGGCGTAGGCTGCGCGTGAGGCTTTCGAGTCGTCGATGGCTTTTTGGAGAGCATCGCCGGCGGTTTCGATTTCAGAAGCCTTCTCGGCCAATTGGGCTTTGTCGATAGCGGTTTGGATAGCGGTTCTGCAACTGGCAGACATGCCTTCCAGAACGAGTACTTGGGCTTCTTCAATCGATTTCTTCAGAGAAGCGGCACCAATCACCTTGATTTCCTTAACGAAAATAGCGCCGGTGGTGCAGATGACCACGTTGCCGTCTTCGTCAACCGTGAACCAGTTGTCGTTGAGTTTGAGGGAAACATCTTCGCCTTCGGTGCGGGTGGCGTTCTGAGCCGTGATGCCCTGAGCCTTGGCAGGAGCCTCGGTGATGGGATCGAAACTACCGGTATAGGTGACCACTTTCAGGAATTCTCCTGCTGCCAGGTTGGGAATGATCATGTGGATGGGGTTGCCGTTGAGCATCAGACCCAAAACAGGAGCCTCACCATAGTCGAATCGGATTTGGTCTGCTGCAAGAGCGTCACCGGGGAATCTTCCATAGAAAGAAAGACCTGCGGCTTCTTCGATGTCTTCACCGTTAATCTGCAGAGCGGCACCTGCTTCGATGACATTGAGGTTGTAGTAACGTGCGTTGGACTCGTTGGCCCAATTCTGCGCGTCCTGACCAAATGCCTGAAGGGTGGTTTCGCTGATGTTGGTGAAATTCCAACTGCTTTTAGCCTGCAGTGGAAGTGCTGCAAGCAGCACGGCCATCAATGCGAAAGAAAATAATTTCTTCATAAGCAATGAATTTAGTTGTTAATAAATGAGTTAAAAATTAATTAGGTGATATCTGTTAATACTATATGCCTAATAAAACGGTCAAAGATACAACTAATACGTTATAGTTTGTGCATCTTTGCCGAATTTAACAAAAATTAAGCCTAAATTCAAGCTTCTGAAGATGTTTAGGGTGATTCTCAGCAATCAGCCTTCGCTTTCTCCCAGTTCTTTGCGGATGGCGAGCAGTTCGTCCCGTATGGCGGTGAGCTTTTGGACCAGTTCCATCTGCGAACTCACGCCTTTGCGTTTTTCAACAAGATTTTTGTTGGCGGCGGCCAGCGTCAGGCCTTTTTCCTTGACCAGATAGCGTACAGCCTTGATTTCCTCTATGTCTTTGGTCGTATATTGACGTATGCCGGAGGCTGTCTTTTTGGGACTGAGGGTTTTGAATTCCTTTTCCCAAAAACGCAGCGTGGATTCGGTGAGATCCAGCATGGCGGCCACTTCTTTGATGGAGTAATATAATTTCTCAGCCATAGTCTTGATAACAGGTTCTTATACAAGCTCTTAGTCCATTGGAAGCCCCGAGTTGGCCAGGCGCGTGAGCATATCGTCGTATTCTTCGGGGGAAAGATCCTGGAAGAAATAACGGACGGGATTGTCGGGCTCGCCTTTGTAGCGGACTTCGTAATGGAGATGGGGATTGGTGGATTTGCCGGTGTGACCGCTTTCGGCGATAATGTCGCCCCGTTTGACTTTCTTGCCCACATATACCTTGTTGACATTCTTGAGGTGGGCGTAATAGGTCATGTAGTCGTAGCCGTGGTCGATGACGACGAGGTAGCCGTAGCCGCCCCGGTTATATTCGGCGGTGGTCACGACGCCGTCGGCCGTGGCATAGACATCGGTGCCGATAGGAGTGGAGAAATCAAGACCCGCATGAAACCTGACGGTGCCGTAGATGGGGTCGATGCGGTTGCCGAAGCCCGACGATTCGGAATTCATGGCCGAGTAGGCGATGGGCTGAATCGAGGGGACGTGGCGCAGACGGTCTTCGTTGTTGCGGATGAGCTCGGCCAGCTCATCGTAGGAATTCGACTGCACATAGACGCGCCGAGCCAGTTCGTCGATGTCGCGCGTCAGTTGGGTGACCATTTTGAAATGAGTCATATTCTGGAGATCGGCGTAACGGGATGCCTGGAAACTTCCCTGACGGTTCTCCAAAGGCTCGGCCTGAAGAATGGCGCGGTACATATTGTCGTCGCGGCGTTCCAATTCATCCATCAATTCCTCCAATTCGTTGGCGCGCAACTGCAGAAGGCCGTACTGGATTTCCATTTTCTCATTCTCTTCCTTGAGGCTGCGCAGTTCGGGGGAGTCAAACAGTCGGGAAAAAAGCAGAAAACTCAAAAAACCCAATACCAACGCTCCGAGACAGTTGGCCACGATACCGAAAATTTTTCCGGCGTTCTTGGCGGTGACTGGCTCGAAACGGAGCGAACTTTCGTTGAAATGATATTTGACGGGATGCTTAATCATCCGGTTTTCCGAAATTACTTGTTGATAAAAGCGCAAAAATAAGAATAATAATGTACTTTTGCCCCCGTTTTAATAAAAAAGTGACTATGTTGAGCGCAAAAGAAATCCGCGAATCGTTTAAGACTTTCTTCGCATCGAAGGGACATCAGATTGTTCCCTCGGCTCCTATGGTGGTGAAGGATGATCCTACCCTGATGTTTACCAATGCAGGAATGAATCAGTTCAAGAATTATTTCCTGGGGCAGGCGCAGCCGAAATATCCGAGAGTGGCAGATTCACAGAAATGTCTGAGAGTCAGTGGAAAGCATAACGACTTGGAAGAGGTCGGACACGATACTTATCATCACACGATGTTTGAGATGCTGGGTAATTGGTCTTTTGGTGATTATTTCAAGAAAGAAGCCATCGGCTGGGCCTGGGAATATCTGACCGAAGTCCTCAAACTCGACAGGAACCGTCTGTATGCCACGGTTTTCGAAGGCGCTCCCGAAGATGGTCTCGACCGCGACGACGAAGCGGCCGGCTATTGGGAACAATATCTTCCCAAAGAACGCATCATCAACGGAAGCAAGCACGATAATTTCTGGGAAATGGGCGATACAGGCCCTTGTGGACCTTGTTCCGAAATTCATATAGATTTGCGTCCCGATGAGGAGCGCGCCAGGATTGACGGTCTTTCACTGGTCAACCAAAGTCATCCGCAGGTGATTGAAATCTGGAACCTTGTGTTCATGCAGTACAACCGCAAGGCTGACGGATCGCTCGAAATGCTTCCTGCCAAGAACATCGATACCGGCATGGGTTTCGAACGTCTCTGTATGGCTGTGCAGGGCAAGACTTCCAACTATGACACCGATGTGTTCCAACCGCTGATCCGGGAAATCGGCAGTCAGTGCGGAGTGGAGTACGGACAGGATGAGAAAACGGATATCGCCATGCGCGTCATCGCCGACCATATCCGTACCATCGCTTTCTCCATCACCGACGGACAGCTTCCTTCGAACGCCAAGGCCGGTTATGTGATCCGCCGTATCCTGCGCCGTGCGGTGCGCTACGGTTATACCTTCCTCGGACGCCGCCGCGCTTTCCTCTACCGTCTGCTGCCCACGCTGATCGACACCATGGGCTCGGCCTATCCCGAGCTGGCGGCCCAGCAGAGTCTGGTCGAAAGAGTCATCAAAGAAGAGGAAGAGGCTTTCCTCCGCACGCTCGAAACGGGTATCAAACTGCTCGACAAGATAATGGAGACCCAGAAGGCTGCCGGTAAGAACGTGGTGGACGGCAAGGATGTCTTCACGCTTTACGACACCTTCGGATTCCCGCTCGATCTGACGGAACTGATTCTGCGTGAAAACGGTCTGGAGGCCGACATTGAGGGATTCAACGCCGAAATGCAGCAGCAGAAGCAGCGCGCCCGCAACGCCGCCGCCGTCGAGACGGGCGACTGGGTGATTCTCAAGGATGTGGAATCGGCCTTTGTGGGTTATGACTTCACGGAGTACGATGCGGAAATCATCCGTTACCGCAAGGTCTCGCAAAAAGGGAAATCTTTTTATCAGATAGCTCTCGACCGCACTCCTTTCTATGCGGAAATGGGTGGACAGGTAGGCGACACGGGTTATCTGGAGGCGGACGGACAGCGTATCCGCGTGGTTGATGTCAAGAAAGAGAACAATTTGAGCGTCCATATCGTCAATGAGCTTCCGCAGGATCCGACGGCGACTTTCCACGCTTCCGTCGATGAGGAACGCCGCATGAGCATTTCGGCCAACCATACTTCGACCCACCTTCTCCACGAAGCTTTGCGCGAAGTGTTGGGAACGCACGTTGAGCAGAAAGGCTCGTTCGTATCGCCCGATTTGCTCCGTTTCGACTTCTCCCACTATCAGAAACTCAGCGATGAGGAAATCCGCCAAGTGGAACATCTGGTCAATGGAAAAATCCGTGCCTGCATCGATTTGGACGAGCATCGCCATGTGCCTATTGCTGAAGCTAAAGCTTTGGGAGCCATGGCTTTGTTTGGTGAGAAATATGGTGATGAGGTCCGCGTGGTCCGTTATGGCAAATCCATCGAGCTTTGTGGCGGTACTCATATCGCCAATACCGGACGCATCGGTGCCTTCCGGATTTTGAGCGAATCATCGGTGGCCGCCGGCATCCGCCGTATCGAGGCCATCTCGGCCGAAAAGGTGGAGGATTACACCGACGCTCTCAAAGACCAGTTGTCTGAAATCCGCGGGCTTTTCAACAATACCCCCAACTTCATCGACACTATCCGCAAGAGCCTTGACGAAAACCGGGCTTTGAAAAAACAGGTGGAGGCTTTTGTCGCCGAACGCTCCAAGCAACTCAAAAACGAGCTGAAAGCCTCAATCAGGAAAATCAACGGTGTGGATGTGATTTCTTTTGTCGGAGAGGCGACCGCTTCTCAGGTCAAGGACATCGCTCTTCAGTTGAGAGGTGAATGTGGTCCAGAACTGCTTTTCGTGGCCGGTTCGAAGTCGGAGGATAAACCTTTGCTGACGGTCACTTTGGGTACGGCTTTGGTGGAACAAGGATTCCAGGCGGGCGCTCTGGTCCGCGAGGCTGCCAGGCTGATTCAGGGCAACGGCGGCGGTCAGGTTCATTTCGCCGTGGCCGGCGGTCGTGACGTCCAAGGTCTGGAAGCGGCTGTCGCAGCGGTCATCCGCCGAGTGACGGGGATTGATTGATGCTCAATCCTCGTTCTCGTCTTCGATATAAGTCTCTTTGTTCTCGACGCGGCTCACCGATTCTACTGCTTTCAGTGACTTGATTTTGTTGCAAAGCTTGTTGAGGTCATCGACATGGTGGACGTAAAGCGAGATGTTTCCGGTGAATATTCCGTCTTTCGATTCGAAATACAGTTTCGTCATATTGACTGAAAACTCATCCGACACGATGCGGGTGATCTGATTGAGAACGCCCACGTTGTCGGTTCCGGTCACTTCAAGCTCGGCCAGAAACGACATGGCTTTCTGGGTGGCCCATTCGGCGGTGATCAGATTGTTGCCCCGGGTGCTCTTGAGTTTCATCAAATTGGGACACAACTGCTTGTGGACGGTAATGCTGCCGTCATCTTCCAAAAAACCTGCGATAAGGTCTCCGGGAATGGGATGACAGCATTCTGCCAGGTTGTAGCGCCGGTCCTGCATCGATTTTTCGGTGAGTTTATGCGTGCTTTTCAGCAACGATTTCCGTTCGGAGGGGTTGAGCGGCTGGCTGGCTTCGTTGTCGGAATTCTCCTCGTTTTTCTTGCCGAAAGTGAGTTTCCAATATTTGACCAGAATGTTGGAGGGGTTTTTCTTGAACACGGCCGCGGCATTCTCATCGAGCGATATCTCATTTTTGCTGATTTTCAGCAGAAAATCGTCGCGGTTGCTGCAATTGAAATGCGAGACGAGTTTCTGGATGTTCTCGGGTGAGTTGGCCAGTCTCTCCTGATTGAAGAAATCGTTGAGCGTGCTTTCACCCTGCCGGATCAGAATCTTGTTTTCCCGGCGCAGTCTGGCTTTGATTTTAGCGAATGCCTTTCCGGTGGTGACAAAATCCAGCCATTCGAATTTGGGCGTTTGGCTGTCGGAAGTCAGGATTTCAATCTGGTCACCGCTTCTGAGGACGTAGCTCAGAGGTACCAGCTGATGGTTGGCTTTGGCCCCGATGCAGTGATAGCCCAGTTCGCTGTGAAGCTCGAAGGCAAAGTCGAGTGCGGTGGCACCTTGGGCCATGGTCTTGATTTCTCCTTTCGGGGTGAAAACGAAAATCTCCGAGGAGAAGAGATTCATTTTGATGGTGTCGAGCATATCGAGCGCATTGGGTTCCGGGCTCTCAAGTATCTCCTTGATGGTCTGAATCCAATGGTTCAGTTCTGTATCCTCTTCTATCTCGTTCTCCTTGTATTTCCAATGGGCGGCGAATCCGCGTTCGGCGATGGCGTCCATGCGGCTGCTGCGTATCTGAACTTCGACCCACATACCGAAAGGTCCCATTACCGTGGTGTGAAGTGCTTGATATCCATTGGCTTTCGGTGTATTGACCCAATCGCGCAGCCGGTCGGGATGAGGCTTGTAGAGGTTGGTCAGAGCCGAATAGATGTCCCAGCATTTTTTCTTCTCCCAAGCCAAGGCCGTCTTCTCGTCCATGTTGTCGGGCAATTCGAACACCACTCTGACGGCCAGAATGTCATAGATATCCTCGAACGCCAGATTCTTGTTCTGCATCTTGCGCCAGATGGAATAGACCGATTTCACGCGGTCCTTGACCTGATAGTCTATGCCCAATTCGTTGAGTTCCTGAATCAGCGGCTCGGTGAAGGCCCGGTATAATTTGTCGCGGCTTTCGGACGTGCTGGCCAGTTTTTTCGCAATCGCCTCGTATTGGATGGGATGCTCATAATGGAAACTCAAATCCTCCAATTCGGTTTTGATTTGGTTCAGACCCAGACGGTGTGCCAGCGGAGCATAAAGATACAACGTCTCACCCGCTATCTTCAGGCGTTTGCTTGGAGCCATGGCGTCGAGCGTGCGCATATTGTGAAGGCGGTCAGCCATCTTGATGAGGATGACGCGGATGTCTTCCGACATGGTCAGCAGGAGACGGCGGAAATTCTCGGTCTGTGTGGAGGCCTGTTTGCCGAAAATACCGCCCGATATCTTCGTCAGGCCATCGACGATAGAGGCGATTTTGTCACCGAAGCTGTGGCGGATATCCTCAATGGTGTATTCGGTGTCTTCCACCACGTCATGGAGCAGGGCGGCACAGATGGAGGTCGATCCCAGGCCGATTTCGGAACAGCAGATGCGGGCCACGGCCAGCGGATGCATGATATAGGGTTCTCCGGAAGCGCGCTTTACGTCACGGTGGGCTTTTTCGGCAAAGCGGAAAGCCTCGGTGATGCGCTCCACTTTCTTGCGGTGATTGCTGTTGAGGTAGTCCTGGAGCAATTCTTGAAATGCCTGTTCAATGCGGGCAGAGTCGGAGATTTCTTCCATTGTAAGATGAATTATTGATGTATGACCAATCGCTGTCCCACTCTGAGCATATCGCTGCGGAGGCCGTTCCAGGTGCGCAACTGCTTGATGGTGACATGGTACCGTTTGGCTATGGTAGATAAGGTGTCGCCCGAACGGACGCGATAGACTACGGACGCGCCGCCGTTTCCGCTGCCCGCAGGCGAGGCGGTGAGATTGGCGGAAATCAGTTCCTTTTCCCTGTATCGGGGGATGCTGTCCTCATATTGGATGAAGGTATGGGAAAATTCGGCGGGAATATAGAGCGTTCCGGCATTTTCGGGAGTGCCGTAGGCGATTTTATTACGGAAATGAGGGTTGAGAATCTGAAGCGTGTCCATAGGGATATGACAGACTTCCGATATTTGCTCGAAATGCATGATTCTGCGTATCAGGAAAGTGTCGCAGGCCAGCGGAAATTCAGCCTTGACAGGATAGATGCCGTGCTCTTTGTGGTAGGTCATCGCGTAATTGGCGGCGATGAAAAGCGGAACATAGCTGCGTGTCTCGCTGGGAAGATAGTAATATATGTCCCAGAAATTGGTTTTGCCTCCGCTGCGCGCAATGGCTTTCCGGACGTTGCCGGCACCGCAGTTGTAAGCGGCAATGGCCAGATTCCAGTCTCCGAAGATGCCGTAGAGCGATTTGAGAAACTCCATGGCCGCGTAAGTCGATTTGACCGGATCGCGTCTTTCGTCAATCAGGCTGTTGATTTGCAGTCCGTAGATTTTTCCGGTGGTGTAGATGAACTGCCAAAGCCCCGCAGCACCGGCGCGCGACGTGACTTCGGGTTTGAGTGCCGATTCGATGATCGGCAGATATTTGAGTTCCTGCGGAAGACCGTATTCTTCGAGGGCCTGTTCGAAAATCGGGAAATAATACTCGGAAAGCCCCAGCATGGTGGCCACTTGTCCGCGCCGCTGTTGGGTGTAAACCTCAATGAATTTCCGGACAATCTGGTTGTAACTCACCGGAATCACATTGGGAAGAGCTGTAAGACGTTGCAGATAAAGCTCGTCTGTCATTTTCACCGTGTCCTCCGTCAAACCGATGTAAGGACCGTAACGCAGACGCAGGCCGCCTTCCATCCATTCGACATAGTCACTGCCGACTTTGTCCTGATAACAGCTGTCGTTGAGAATGCCGTTGGTCCGGTCGATGAAAGCCAGGGCATTGAGCGTGGTGTCGTCCATGAAATTGGACTCTTCGAGATGCACCTCGGGCAACGCCGGTTTCAGCTCGACACTCTTCCCGTCCTCTGCCTGAGGGGCGGGCTGAACGGCGCTGAGACTGTCTTTGCTGTTCTGAATGAGCTTGTTGGTGGTCTGTCGCGTACGGTTGCGCCGTTGCGGCTGACTGGAAGCCCAGCCATCGGCAGTGGCGAGCATCGTGAAACAGAGAATCAGCAGCAGGTATTTTTTCATAGAAGGAACAAATTCGTTTGGAAATGTCATTAAAAGCGGAAGCAACAGGAAATCCCAAGTCCCGACAGCGCATGGCTGTTGGGAAAGAGACCGTTGTCGGGGCCGGGAAAAATGTCGGGGCCGGGTGCGCCCCATTCGAAACTCAAGTCGTCGCTGATGTCGAAGTTGAACAGCTCGGCATCCACGTAGGCATCCAACATATTGACGAGATACAGACCGGCGGCGATGATGATGCAGAGGTCTCGTTGCCGCCGGAACTGCTGTTGCCGGTTCTTGAGCAAGGTGTTCAGTTGCGAGCCCGCATAGCTTGGCGGAACAATCTTCTCGAAATAGTTGGTCGTGGGATCGTCGTCGAGCAAATCGTGATAGGCATCCGTATAAGCATTGTAATATTTGTCGTTCCAGCGTATGGCATACGTGATACCTACGGTGCCGGCGGCTATGACAGGCAGTTTCCAATAACTTCGGTTGTAGATTTGTCCTAAACCCGGGCAAAGCGCCGAAAGCCACAGCGCTTTGTTGGAATTGGGACAGAAAACAGAATCGGTGGCCAGTGAATCGGCGGGTGTTTCCGTCGTTTGGGCCTGAAATGTTGTCTGTTCGGACCGTTTGCCGACTTTGACCTGACTCCAGACAGGGACGCAAATCATCAGCATCAGCACAACGGCGGCGCTGCGGAAAACAGTGCGGAGCGTCAACAGTCTGCGTGTGGATTTTTCTGTCTGTATCATAGTCAAAACATGAAACCGTCCTCAAAACAGCCGGTCGAGCCGGTCGAGGATTTCTTCGAGCTTTTTCTCGTTTTTGAAAGAAATATGGATGCTGCCCTTGCCGTTTTCGTCTATGGCGAATCTGACCGGCGTCCCGAGCCTTTCGGACATCTGTTTCTGGAGAGCGATATATTCTTTGGATATTTTTTTGGCTTTGGCCGTTTCGCGCTTCGCACCGGCGGGGGATTGTTGCGCCAATTGCTCCACTTGTCTGACGGAGTAACCGTATTTGATAATGTCCTCGTAGAGAGCAAGTTGTTGTGTCGGGCTGTCAATGCCGGCCAAAGCGCGCGCATGACCCATTTCGATTTTGCGGTCGCGAAGGCCCATCTGGATTTCGGCAGGCAGCTTGAGCAGTCGGATGTAATTGCTTACGGTGGTGCGCTTCTTGCCGACGCGGTCGCTTAGCTGCTCGTGCGTAAGATTGTATATTTCAGACAGTTTCTGATAAGCGAGAGCAATTTCGATGGCGTTGAGGTCTTCGCGTTGTATGTTCTCTATCAGTGCCATTTCCATCACCGTGTCGTCTTCGGCGGTCTTGACGTAGGCCGGAATCCGCTCCAGACCGATGGACTTGGCGGCTCTCCAACGGCGTTCTCCGGAAATGATCTGGTAATGGTCGTTGTCGATTTTCCTCAACGTGACGGGTTGGATGATGCCGATTTTAGCGATGGACGAGGCAAGCTCCTCCAAGGCTTCCGGCTCGAAATCGTGGCGGGGCTGGTCGGGGTTGGGCTGAATCTTGTCCAACTCGATTTCGTTGATGGACGATGAGCCTACGGTGCGTATGTCATCCGAACTGATAAGCGCGTCCAAACCTCTTCCCAAATCGTGTTTCTTTGCCATAAAGCCTTATTTTTGATGCTTGCGGATAATTTCGAGCGCCAGTTGGATATGGTCGACGGCGCCTCTCGAATCGGCATCGAAAAGCAGGGCCGGCTCGCCGTGACTGGGAGCCACGCTCAAAGTGACATTGCGTTGAATCATAGTCTCGAAGACCAGATTCTGGAAATGACGCCGCACTTCATCGGCCACTTGTCTGGCGGAACGCAGACGGCCATCGTACATCGTAAGCAGGAAACCTTCGATTTCGAGCGCCGGATTCAGATGGCTTTTGATGATTTTTATGGTGTTCAGCAATTTGCTGATGCCTTCGAGGGCAAAATACTCGCATT
>JAZRWU010000210.1:0-8477 GCA_045599885.1 Bacteroidales bacterium
GGCATAGGCTATTCCTTTGGCCATCGACACGCCGATACGCAGGCCGGTATAGGAACCCGGTCCCCCGCTCACGCTGACGGCATCCGGAGTCAGGCCCTGACTCTCCGCCACTTTCAAAGCCTCATCCACAAAGACACCCAATTGGGAGGCATGAGACGGACCTTCCAGGCAGATTTCAGAATACAGCAGCTCGCGGCCGCGGCTGAGGGCCACGGAACAGACCTTGGTCGAGCTTTCAAGATGCAAAATGACAGGCATCATTTCTCCAATAATCGTTCTTCCACCAATCGGGCGCAGCAACGCACCAGTTCAGCACAGGGGCGCTTGCGGTAATAGGCCGCATCACGGCGGGAAGGATCCGGATACTGATCGGCAGACAGACCGCAGCCGGCCAGCAGCTCCGCACAGACAATCGATCCGTTCTCCTCCCTGAAAGCGGCCGCCAATTGTTGGACACGTTCATAATTGTATTTTTTGGCTTCCCGGTCGGTGGGATCCGTACTGCCGTTGAGCAGGCCGTTGAGCAGGAACATACCCGACACCGCCCCGCAGACCTGACGCAAGCGGCCCATACCGCCGCCGAAAGAAGCGGAAAGTCTCAAAGCGGTATCACGGTCTATCCCGAAAAGGTCGGCATAGGTGGAGAAAACCGCCTGAGAGCAATTATAACCTTCGTGGAAAGCGGCCACCGCCTGCTCCACCCGGCTTTCTGTCAAAACAGGAATCTCACACATCATCACAAATCCTCAAAGACATCGTCCACGGCATCCGGACTGTCGGGCAAGGACGGAATCCCGTCGCAGCCCTGATATTCAGCAGGAATATCGAAACGGTCCGACTGGGAATAGCCCAGACTCGGATCGGCATAGACTTTCTTCATATACATGGCCCATATCGGCAGGGACATACTGGCCCCCTGACCTTCGTTCATATAGTCAAAATGGATGTCACGGTCCTCACCGCCGACCCAGACACCGCTGACCAGTTTGGGCGTGATTCCCATAAACCAACCGTCCGACATATTCTGAGTCGTTCCGGTCTTGCCGCCCATATCGGCGCTGATGCCATAACGGCGGACACGGCCACCGGTACCCTCGTTGATGACCGCCCGAAGCATGTTCTGCATCTTGTAGCAGGATTCCTGACTGAAAACCTCCGACATCTGGGGAGTGAAATAGCTCACCACATTGCCGTCGTTATCCTCAATGCGCGTGACCAGCAGAGGCGAAACGCGGATACCGCCATTGACGAAAGCCGTATAGGCGCTGACCATTTCCGCCAGAGAGACGTCGCAGGTGCCGAGACAGAGCGAATACACCGGCGTCAGTTCTCCCCGGATACCGAAGCTCCGGAGCATACGGACAAAGGCGTAGGGTGAGAGTTTTCCGATCAGATAGGCCGAGATCCAGTTGTTGGAGTTGGCCAGTCCCCAGCGGATATTGACCGTCTCTCCCACCTGGCTGTTGCTGGAATTGCGCGGCGACCAGGCATCGCCCGTCTCCGTAATCAGCGTGATAGGTGCGTTGCGGACCGGATCGCAGGGAGAATAACCCTCTTCCATCGCCAGAGTATAAAGGAAAGGCTTGATGGTGGAGCCCACCTGACGGCGGCCGAGCATCACCATATCGTATTGGAACGGGATAAAGCTGACACCGCCGACATAGGCTTTGACATGACCGTTGTAGGGATCCATCGACATAAAGCCCGAGCGGAGGAAATGCTTGTGATAGCGGATGGAATCGAGCGGGGACATCACCGTATCGATCATACCCTGATAGCTGAACACTTCCATCTCGACCGGCGTGTTGAAAATCCGGCGGATTTCCTGCTGGCTGACTCCATTCTTGTTGAGCAGCCGGTAGCGCTCCGTCTGACGGGCATTGCGCCACAGAATGGAATCCACCTGCTGCGGACTCAGATTGTTGGTGTAAGGCGCATAGGACTTATTCTTCTTCTCACGGAAGAATTTGACCTGCATATCCTCCGCCACATGCTCATACACCGCCTCTTCCGCATATTGCTGCATCCGGGAGTCGATGGTCGTGTATATCTTCAGTCCGTCGGTGTAGATGCTGTATTCCGAACCGTCGGCTTTTTTGTTCTTGTGGCACCAGCCGTACAGAGGATTGGTGGCCCAGGCCAGCGAATCGTCCCGATACTGTTGCGTCTGCCACGAAGCGTAGTTCTTGCGCTGCGGCTTGGGATGAGTCATGATGGTACGCAGGTACTGACGGAAATAGGGCGCCAGACCTTCCGTATGGGTGACACGCTGGAAATGCAGTTCCACGGGCAGTTGCTGCAAAGAGTCACAATCCTGACGGCTCAGATAGCCGGAGGATTTCATCTTGGCGAGAACCCGGTTGCGGCGGGCCATCGAGTTGTCGGGATGACGGACGGGATTGTAAAGCGAGGGATTCTGGAACATCGCCGTCAGCGTGGCGGCTTCCTCCACCTTCAGATCGGCGGGTGTCGTGTCAAAATAAACCTTGGCGGCCGACTTCACTCCCACCGCATTGTAGAGGAAATCGAACTTGTTGAGGTACATCGTCAGGATTTCCTCCTTCGTGTAGTAGCGTTCCAGCTGGACGGCTATCACCCATTCTATCGGTTTCTGCAAGGCTCTCTCGAAGATATTGGAAGCCGGTGGAGAATAGAGCTGCTTGGCCAGCTGCTGCGTCAGGGTACTGCCGCCGCCCGCGTTTTTCTGTTGGAGCAGGATGCGCTTGACAAACACGCGGAAAAGCGCTTTGAAATCCACTCCGGTATGGTGCGCGAAACGCTCGTCCTCGGTCGCGAGCAGGGACTGGACCAGATAGGGCGACAATTGGTCATAACTGACATAGACGCGGTTGTCCGTCCCTTGGTAATATGTTGTAAGCAACTGTCCGTCAGCCGTATAGACTTCGGATGCAAACTTATTCTTGGGATTCTCCAATTCTTCGATGGGAGGCATATATCCTACCTTGCCATTCGCAATCAAGACAAAAAGGCCGGCCATCGCCAGCACTCCGAGAGCGAAGAGAATCCAGCACAGAGTCAGGATACGGCTCAGAAGCGGACGTTTCCCGGATGACTGCGCATTCTTATTTTTTTCTGCCATTTCAGCGTGGTTATAGACCTTGCAAAAGTAGAAAAAAATTTTCTCAGATTAAAAGCATTCGCTACCTTTGTGCGATTATAACTTTATGACCATGTCCTCAAGAAGTCTTGTTTCCATCACCGATTATTCCAAGGAACAGATTCTCAAAATCCTGGATTCTGCGGCCGCATTCGAGGCCAATCCCAACCAGCGGATTCTGGAAGGCAAAGTCGCAGCCACTCTGTTTTTCGAGCCTTCCACCCGGACCCGTCTGAGTTTCGAAACCGCAGTCAACCGCCTCGGCGGACGTGTCATCGGATTTTCGGACGCCTCCACCTCGTCGTCCACTAAAGGTGAAACGCTCAAAGACACCATCAAAATGGTTTCCAATTATGCCGACATCATCATTATGAGGCATCATCTGGAAGGAGCCGCCCGTTATGCCACCGAAGTGACCGACGTACCCATCGTCAATGCGGGAGACGGTGCCAACCAGCATCCCTCGCAGACGCTGCTCGACCTGTATTCCATCCGCAAGACACAAGGCCGCCTCGACCATCTCAACATTGTGATGGTGGGTGACCTCAAATACGGACGCACCGTTCATTCGCTTCTGATGGCTCTCCAGGATTTCGCTCCGACTTTCTATTTCGTGGCTCCCGAAGAATTGGCCATGCCCCAGGAATACAAGGATTTCTGCCACAAGAACGGCATTGAATACCACGAGACGGCGGCTTTCGGCCCCGAAATCATCCAAAAGGCGGACATCCTTTATATGACCCGTGTCCAGCGGGAGCGCTTCTCGGATCTGATGCAATATGAACGCGTCAAAAACCTCTACATCCTGCACCGTGCGATGCTGGAGGGTTCCCGCGACAACCTCCGGATTCTTCATCCCCTGCCCCGCGTCAATGAAATCTCGCAGGATGTGGATGAAAGCCCCAAGGCATATTATTTTCAACAGGCGCAGAACGGACTTTATGTCCGAGAGGCCATCATCAGCCATTCCCTGGGACTGGTCTGACATCCTTTCTTTCCGATAACCGAATATAAGCTGCAACTATGACAGACAAATCCGAAATGCAGGTCAAAGCCATTAAGAACGGCACTGTCATCGACCATATCCCATCCGACAAGCTCTTTCAGGTGGTCACGATTCTGGGACTGGATTCCATCGAAAACGAAATCACCATCGGCAATCACCTGTCGAGTCATCAGATGGGCACCAAGGGCATCATCAAGATTTCCGATTGCTTTTTCGAGAAAGATGTCCTCAACCGAATCGCCCTGGTGGCTCCGAGGGCCAAAATCAACCTCATCCGCAATTACGATGTCGTGGAGAAAATCGTTTTGGAGATTCCCGACGAAATCCACGGGCTGGTGCGTTGCGTCAATCCCAAATGCATCACCAACAACGAGCCGATGGAAGCCCACTACACCGTGGTGGACCGCAATCCGCTGGCGTTGAAATGCCGTTATTGCGAACGCGAGATGGCCGCCTCCGAAATGAAACTGATCTGATTTCCTCTTCGAATAGCCCGCTATCCGTCATCGGAAAACGGGAAAAATCCACTCGGAAAGTCCAGAAAAATCTCTATCGAACAAATTATACAGCTTCTAAAAAGGATGTCATGAAACAGGAATGGAAACCCGGCACGATGATTTATCCGCTTCCTGCCGTTCTGGTCAGTTGCGGCAGTGAGAAAGACGGATACAATGTCCTGACCGTCGCATGGATCGGCACGCTTAGCAGCGAACCGCCCATGTGCTATATTTCCGTACGCCGGGAACGCCATTCGTATGAGCTGATCCGACGGAATATGGAATTTGTCATCAACCTGACCACAAAGGAGCTGGCCTACGCCACCGATTGGTGCGGCGTGCGCAGCGGCAGCAAGTTCGACAAATTCGCCGAGATGAACCTGCATACGGAGAAAGCCAGCCATGTACAGGCTCCCCTCATTCAGGAATCGCCTGTCAACATCGAATGCCGGGTCCGCGAAATCGTCAGTCTGGGCTCGCACGACATGTTCATCGCCGAAGTACTGTGCGTCCATGCCCAGGAGGAGCTGATGGATCACGTCAGCGGCAAGTTCGATCTCGAAAAAGCCCAGCTGCTGGTCTATGCCCACGGAAACTATTACGAGATGGGGGCCAAGCTCGGCAAATTCGGCTGGAGTGTCGAAAAGAAAAAACAATCAACTATTTAGAAGCTGTTTAAATTTCTTCCAATGAAAATATTATTATGCTATTCAAACTCATTTCGATGCGTTTTTCCTGTCTTCCCGGCGTCTTCCCCCCCTTTTCCTCTTCGAATAGCCCGCTATCCGTCATCGGAAAACGGGAAAAATCCACTCGGAAAGTCCAGAAAAATCTCTATCGAACAAATTTAAACAGCTTCTTAATTATATCCAATGAAAAGAGATCAAGTCATTTTTGACATCATCGAGAAAGAACATCAGCGTCAGCTGAAAGGTGTGGAATTGATTGCCTCCGAAAACTTCGTCAGCGATCAGGTGATGGAAGCCATGGGCTCCTATCTGACCAACAAATATGCCGAAGGCTATTCGGGCCATCGTTATTACGGCGGTTGCGAAGTCGTGGACGAAAGCGAGACGCTGGCTATCGAACGTCTGAAACAGCTTTTCGGTGCCGAATACGCCAACGTGCAGCCGCATTCGGGTGCCCAGGCCAACGCCGCCGCTTTTCTGTCGGTCATGAATCCGGGCGACAAATTCTTAGGTCTGAACCTCTCACACGGCGGTCACCTTTCCCATGGTTCGCCAGTCAACTTCTCGGGTCTGTTCTTCCAGGCTCTCGAATACAACGTCCGCGAAGATACGGGCCGCGTCGACTACGACCAGATGGAGGAAGTCGCCCTGCGCGAACGTCCGAAGCTCATCATCGGCGGTGCGTCCGCTTATTCGCGTGAATGGGATTATGCCCGTATGCGCGGGATTGCCGACAAAATCGGTGCCATCCTGATGATTGACATGGCTCATCCCGCCGGACTGATTGCCGCCGGACTGCTCGAAAACCCGCTCAAATATGCCCACATCGTCACCTCCACCACCCACAAGACCCTTCGTGGCCCGCGCGGGGGTATCATCCTGCTCGGTAAGGATTTCGACAATCCATGGGGCAAAACGACTCCCAAGGGCGTCATCAAGAAAATGTCGCAGCTCATCGACTCGGCTGTCTTCCCAGGCATCCAGGGCGGTCCGCTCGAACACGTGATTGCCGCCAAAGCCGTCGCTTTCGGTGAAGCTCTGCAGCCCGAATACAAAGAGTATCAGAAACAGGTCAAGAAAAACGCCGCCGTCATGGCTCAGGCATTCATGGACAAGGGCTACAAAGTCATCTCCGACGGTACCGACAACCACTCGATGCTGATTGACCTCCGTCCCAAATTCCCGGAACTGACCGGAAAGATGGCCGAAAACGCTTTGATCAAAGCCGACATCACCATCAACAAGAATATGGTTCCCTTCGACAGCCGTTCACCTTTCCAGACCTCCGGTATCCGCGTCGGCACGCCCGCTATGACAACCCGTGGCGCCAAGGAAGGCCTGATGATGGAAATCGTGGATTGGATGGATATGGTCATGTCCAAGCCCGAGGACGAAAGCATCATCAAGGCCGTCCGTGAGAAGGTCAACGCCACCATGAAGGATTATCCTTTGTTCGCTTATTGATTCCAGATATTGCCCTTGTTTCAGCCACGGACAGCAACACGCTGATTCCGTGGCTGAAATATTAGAACCTGTTTTGATTTCTTTCAAATCTACGGGAAGTAAATTCAAAACAGATACTCGGAATTCCTCTTGAAAACGCTCCAAAAACTCAATCGGGATATCCTGAAACTGGCTTTGCCCAGTATCTTGGCAGGAGTTACGGTGCCCTTGGTCGGCCTGGTCGATACCGCCATCGCCGGACATCTGGGTGCTTCTTCGCACATTGCCGCCATCGCCGTCGGGTCCATGCTTTTCGATTGGCTGTATTGGAATATGGGCTTTTTGAGAATGGGGACCGCCGGCTTCACGGCTCAGGCTTTCGGGAGAAAAGATTTTCGGGCCACCACCCGTACCTTGCTTCAGGGGCTATGCACGGCATGGGCGATTTCGCTGCTGATTCTGCTTATCCAGAGGCCCTACGCCAACCTGTTTTTCCGAATCACCCCGACGAGCCCTGAAACGGAGAGTCTGGCCCGCTGCTATTTCTTCATCTGCATCTGGTCCGAACCGGCCGCACTGACGCTGTTCACCATCAAAGGCTGGTTTATCGGGATGCAGAACACTTGGTGTCCGATGGTTGTCGATCTGGTCGTCAACGGAGTCAACATCGCACTCAGTTATATTTTGGCCATACCCTGTGGACTTGGCATCCAAGGCATCGCTTGGGGTACCGTCATCGCCCAATACAGCGGATTGCTCTGCGCAGGTATTCTGCTGTGGCTGCGTTTCCGGAAATACCGCGAATTCACCTATTGGAAAGACGCCCTGATTTGGGAGGATTACCGGCATTTTTTCTCCGTCAATGCCAATCTGTTCCTGCGAACGCTGGGAATGCTTTTGGTTTATAGCGGAATCACTATTCTGGCAGGGCTTTACGGAGATACGCCTCAAGCGGTGTCGTCGATTATGACCAAAATGCTGCTGCTCTACTCCTATTTCATTGACGGTTTCGCCTACGCAGGTGAGGCCATGAGCGGCCGTTATATCGGAGCTCATGACGAGCCGACCCTCCGACGCGCCGTACGTTGCCTTTTTGTCTGGTGCGCCGCGGTCAGCGTGCTGGCCACACTCGTCTATATGCTTTTCGACGAGGGAATGCTGCGTGTGCTCACCACGGTTTCCGAAGTCTTTGAAGCGGCCCGGCCATGTCTGTTCTGGCTGTATCTGATGCCGCTCTGTTCCTCAGCCGCATTTACCTGGGACGGCATTTTCATCGGCGCGACGGCTTCCAAAGCCCTGCGCGACTCCATGCTCTGGTCGGTGCTGGCCTTCTATCTCTGCTACTTCGCCCTGGCTCCCTACTGGGGCTTCCAAGCCATCTGGGCCGGCTACACCCTGCATGTGATTGTACGCTCGGTCGCGATGACGCTATATGCGCCCAAGCAGGTGTTCGCATTGGTGGATTAGGTCTTACACAATAGCTGAATCACGCCTGACTATTGAGCCAACACCCAGGCTTTGGCATACTTCTCGTGAGCGGCACGGAAAGCGGCCAACGCGGCAACGGCTTCGGTCTTGTCGTGATAAAGTTCCGCAAAGACACGGCAACGGTCTTCGGACAAAGCGATTCCCACTTGGGGGAAAGTGTTTTTCAGTTGTTTGGATTCAATATAGCGTTCGGCCGATGCCTGGTCGGGAAAACTGGCGATCACAATCATCGCATG
>JAZRWU010000211.1:0-2714 GCA_045599885.1 Bacteroidales bacterium
CCGTAATCGTTGTCGGTAGGTGCGCGCCAGAAATTGGCGGTCAAGGCGGCCTCTTGGGAGTCGGGCGTGGTTCGGTCGGCACGCAAGGTCTTGCCCACGTACAGCAAATCTGATCCATCGACAGTCCAATGTCTCAACCAACCGTCCTTTTGAGAGAAATCAAAGCGGAAATGCTCACCCGATATACTTATGAAATCCTCATTTTGGCTGATTGTCAAGGAAGTCGGTTTCTTGGACGGGCGTTTGGCGGGAGTGTATTCCGTTTGAGTGAAATGGCGATTGACAAAATAGGAATGGTCGGCATGGCGATAGGCAAGCTGTTGACGCGCCACGCAGAAACCGGCAGGCAGAAGAGGCTCATCGCTCTTGAGTTCGAAACGGACATTCAAGCAGACATCGCCTTCTTCGGGCAAGGCAGAGGAAAAAGTCTGGTATGTCTTCCGGCCTTGAGCCGGAATGTCCAACTTATCGATGTGCCCTTGTTCCATCATATTTCCGTCATGAATCAAGGTCCATGTCATACGGTAATTGTCCAGGGAACGGAAAAAGTTCTCATTGAGGATTTCCACGACACCGGTTTGAGAATCAACGGTATTCACCCAGATGTTCTGGTAATAGTGCTGTACTTCCCAAGCATGCGGATTCCACGTCCGGTCCGGATGAATCAAGCCATTGGCGCAGAAATTCTGATCGCCCGGATCGTGATCGTTGAAATCATTGCCATAAGCGAAATATTCCCTTCCCTGACTGTCCTTCCTTCTCAAACCCTGATCGACGAAATCCCAGATGAAACCACCTTGATATTTTGGATAGCGGCGAATCAAGTCCCAGTATTCGGCAAAACCGCCTTCACTGTTTCCCATCGCATGGGCATACTCACATTGGATAAGCGGCCGATACAGAGTGTCGTTCTCCGAATAACTGCGACAGGCATCGTAGGAATAGTACATCGGGCAGAAAACATCGGTGTATTCATTCTGCTTGGCCTGTTCGTACTGTACGGGGCGGGAAGGATCGAAGGCCTTGATCCATTGATAGCATGGAATGAAATTCGGACCGAAACCGGCCTCGTTGCCCAACGACCAGAATATGATGGCCGGATGATTGTAGTTGCGCAGCACATTCCGTTGATTGCGTTCCAGATGCGCACCGGCATAATCGGGCCTTTTGCACATCTGATTGCGGAAACCGTGGCTTTCCACGTTGGCTTCGGCCACCATATAGATTCCGTAGCGGTCGCAGAGTTCGTACCAATAAGCGTCATTGGGGTAGTGGGAAGTACGTACTGCATTGATATTCAGTTCTTTCATAATGCGTATGTCTTCTTCCATCCTTTCTTTGGTCTGATAATAAGCCTGATCAGGATCCATTTCGTGACGGTTGCCGCCTTTGAACAGAACAGGCTGCCCGTTGACCAGTACCTGAGCGTTCTTGATTTCAACTTTACGGAAACCGACGGGTATCTGAATGCTTTCCACGACTTTGGCACCGTCTTTCAGGTTGACGTACAGGTGGTAGAGATAGGGAATTTCCGCCGACCATTTCTGCGGATTCTTCACGGGTAGCGTGCAACGGACGGGAGCCTCTTTCTGCTGAAGGTGCCCGAAGTCGGCTCGCTGTGCATTGGTTGCGGTTCTGCCGGGCTTGATGGATAGAATATCATGAGCAACTATCTGTCCGTCTGCATCTTCCAGAATGAATTCCGCCTCGGCTTTGCCTGTGACAGCCAGACTGATGTCGAGAACGCCGTCGCGGTATTGGGCATCGAGGTCGGGCGTGATGCGAATGTCGTCAATGTGCTTTTTGGCATCCCGGGCATACAGATAACAATCCCTTCCCACGCCGCAGAGACGGAAAAAGTCCTGATCTTCGAGATAGGTGCCGTCGCACCAGCGGAAGACTTGGAAAGCCAGCAGATTCTTCTGGCCAGGTTTGATATAGGGTGTGATGTCAAATTCAGCCTCAAGTTTGCTGTCCTCACTATAACCTACGTATTCTCCGTTGACCCAGAAATAGATATTACTGGTAACGGAACCGAAATGAGCCAGCACCTGACGTCCTTTCCACGATGCGGGAATCTCAAACTCACGGCGGTAAGAACCCACATGATTGCCTTTTTCCGGCACAAAGGGAGGATTGTTCTCAAATTGACCATGCCAGGCATATCCGGAATTCACATATACGGGATCCCCATAGCCGTATTGCTCCCAGATGCCGGGTACAGGAAGCATGGCCCAAGCCGCATCATCGTAATCCATACGATAGAAGTCTGAAGGTCTGTCTTGAGCTTCCTCCACCCAGAAAAATTTCCACTCTCCGTTGATATTGAGGTAGTTGTCAGAAAGTTCCAAGCGATTGGCCCGTGCTTTGTCCACGGATTCGTAGGCGAAGAAACTGCTGTGCATCGGAGCGCGGTAACGTTGGTTGATTTCAGCGTTCTGCCATTCGTTTTCAGGAGCGTTGTGCCTTTCTGCTTTCGGAGCATCCAATCTTGTCTGTGCCGTAAGACTCAGACTGAAGCAACAGAATAGTACCAATAGACTTTTTTTCATAGAGTATGGGGTAAATGGTTAACAATCGGATATGAATCGGATGAAGTATCAGGGTTGGAGGTATTTCTTCCTCTTTTGGATGATAATTCCCTGGTAATCAGCAGGATCAACTTTGACACCATCGAGGGTGTAATACGTATCCTCATCGTCATGCCGGATGTT
>JAZRWU010000212.1:0-4450 GCA_045599885.1 Bacteroidales bacterium
GAACGGCATGCTTTATGATGAGCAGGGCAATGTGGAAGGTGAAGCCGTGATGATGCCGGCACCTACCGATTTCCGTAAGACTATCTATTACAATATGTTCGATGTCACCGATCTCTTGAAGAGCGGCGGCAACGCCATAGGTATGATTCTCGGCAACGGACGCTATTATCCGATGCGACATAATTACAAACCCTACAAATGGGCCGATTTCGGATATCCCAAGATGCGACTTGTGCTGAACATCACCTATGCTGACGGCCGGACAGAGAGTGTGGTCAGCAACGATCGTTGGATGCTGACAGCGGAAGGCCCTATCGTATCCAATAATGAATACGATGGCGAGGAATACGATGCCACCAAAGAATTGGGCGACTGGTGTACGGCGGAATATCGTCCAGACGGCCGCTGGATGCCTGCTCAACGCTGTACTATTCCTACCGCTTTCCTCAAGGCGCAACCCAACGAACCGATGGAGGCTTCGGATTATACCCGTCCGGTTTCGGTAACAGCCTTGAACGACAGCACCTATATTCTCGATATGGGAGTCAATATGACGGGTTGGATACGCATGAAGGTCAAAGGTAAAGCCGGACAGACCGTGAAACTGCGTTTCGCCGAGGCTCTTTTGCCCGACGGCAGTCTGAGCATGGCCAATCTCCGCGATGCCAAAGTGACCGACAAATATACACTCAAAGGTGATCCTGAAGGTGAGGAATGGGCTCCTCGATTTGTGACCCACGGTTTCCAGTTTGTGGAAGTTACCCATTATCCCGGCACGCCGACGGCAGATGATTTCATGGGTGTCTTCGTTTCGGACAAGATGGATTTCACGGGCGCGTACAGCGAATATGCTTCTTCCAGAACTCCGGCTTCGAAGGTGTTCAACACGACGATGAAGAATACTTTTGTCGGCATCCGGGGCAATTACAAGGGAATGCCGGTGGATTGCCCGCAACGCAACGAACGTCAGCCCTGGTTGGGTGACCGCACGATGGGCAGCTACGGCGAGAGCTTCCTGTTTGACAATGCCGCTTTCTATGCGAAATGGATGCAGGATATTGAGGATGCCCAGCGTTGGGACGGTGCAATTCCCGACGTGGCTCCCGCCTATTGGAATTATTATTCCGACGATATCACCTGGCCCGCCGCTTTCTTCAACACTTGCTGGATGTTGTATAATCAGTATGGTGATATTCAGCCTGTTGCCAAGCATTTCGATGCGATGGTCCGTTATATGGAATATATGAGAGCCCATTATCTGGACACTTCGACCGGTCTGATGACCGCCGACAAGTATGGTGACTGGTGTATGCCTCCGGAGGGTCCGGAAATCATCCATTCTTCCGCTCCCGACCGCATTACCGATGGGAAACTCATAGCCACGGCTTATTTCTGCGGCCTTTACGAAAGGGTGTATGAATTTGCCTCTCTGTTGGGCCGTCAGTCGGAAGTAGCCGCTTATCCGGCCTATGCCCAGGCACTCCGACGCGCCTTCAATGAACAGTTCTATCAGCCTGAGAAACAGTGCTATGCCAACAATACGGTGACGGCCAATGTGGTGGCTCTCGGTTTTGACATGGTGGCACCCGAACATGTGGCCGGTGTCTGCGAGAACATCCGTTCGGTCATCATGGACAAATATCAGGGTACGATGGCCAGCGGCATTATCGGCAACCAGTGGCTGTTCCGTGAATTGAGCCGTCACGGTATGGGCGATGTCGCCTGGCACTTGGTCACGACGACGGCATATCCGAGTTTCGGCTATATGGTAGAGCAGGGGGCAACCTCTATTTGGGAACTTTGGAACGGCGATACGGCCAATCCTTCTATGAACTCGCGCAACCATGTGATGCAGCTCGGCGACTTGCTGATCTGGACTTATGAAGATCTGGCCGGTATCAAGGCTGCAGCTCCCGGATTCAAGCAGTTGGAAATGACTCCTGCCTTCTATATCGCCAAGCTGAATGATTTCTCAGCTGAATATCAGACACCTTACGGCGCTGTCTCATGCTCATGGAAAAAAGTGGACGGCAAACTCTATTGGAACATCACGATTCCGGCCAACACTTCCGCTCAGATTACATTGCCCACCGCCGACAAGAAAGCGGTCATGGAGGGCGGTCAGGCTCTGGCCAAGAGCGAAGGTGTGCGTTTCCTGTCGAAGAGCGGCCAACAGTCGGTTTGGTATCTTCCCTCAGGCACTTATTCAATAGAACTCCCTTATTGAGACAATAATGAACAATATGACGAAAACCGCAGTTAAAATATGGGCGCTCACTGCTTTTCTGACGGTGGGTGTCGCTTCGGCGCAGGATAAGGCTCTGGTCAACACTTCACAGAGCAAGTTCGCCAAGGTTTATGGCGTGAACGAGACGGCTGTCCGTTGGACGGATGGCTTCTGGGGCAATCGTTTCGATGTCTGCAAAGACACGATGGTGCTGAATATGTGGCATATCATGGACGACCCAGAACTCTGTCACGCCTACCGCAATCTCGAAATCGCTGCCGGTCTCTGCGACGGTCATCACAAAGGCCCCGCTTTCCACGACGGCGACTTCTTCAAATGGTTCGAGAGCATGGCGGCGGTCTATGCCGTTACGAAAGATCCGCGTCTGGATGCCATGATGGACGAGATTATTGAGACCATCACCAAAGCCCAGCGCGAGGACGGCTATATGCATACTCAGGTGATTATTCCCGAACGCTACCATAAGAAAATAACCGACAATCAGGGCTTGGTGGGTACCAAAACCGGAACGGCCGAGGGTGGCGCTTTCAACAACCGTCTGAATTTCGAGACTTACAATCACGGTCATCTGATGATGGCTGCCTGTGTCCACTACAAGGCCACGGGCAAGCGTACCTTGCTCGACGTGGCCATCAAAGCCACCGATTTCCTCTACGATTTCTACAAGACGGCCTCGGCGGAACTGGCCCGTAATGCCATTTGTCCTTCCCATTATATGGGCGTGGTCGAGATGTACCGGACCACGGGCGATCCCAAATATCTCGAATTGGCCAGAAATCTGATTGACATCCGGGGAATGGTCGAGAACGGCACCGATGACAATCAGGACCGTGTGCCTTTCCGTGAGCAGTTCAACGCCATGGGCCATGCTGTCCGTGCCAACTATCTTTACGCCGGCGTGGCCGATGTCTTCTCCGAAACGGGCGATTCCACCTTGCTGCCCAATCTGGAATCCATCTGGTCGGACATTGTCAACCACAAGATGTATATCACCGGCGGTTGCGGCGCTCTCTACGACGGCACTTCTCCCGACGGCACCTGCTATACGCCCGATTCGATTCAGAAAGTCCATCAGGCCTACGGACGCGCTTTCCAATTGCCCAACTCGACCGCTCACAACGAGACTTGCGCCAACATCGGCAATCTTCTGTTCAACTGGCGTATGTTCTGCATCAGCGGAGAAGGAAAGTACAACGACATCGTGGAACGCGTCCTTTACAACAGTTTGCTTTCCGGTATCAGTTTGGATGGAATCAAGTATTTCTATACCAATCCCTTGAGGCTTTCGGATGAATTTCCCTACACGCTTCGTTGGCCGAAGGAGAGGACTTCCTACATCAGTTGCTTCTGTTGCCCGCCGAATACCGTCCGCACGATTTGTGAGGCTCAGAACTATGCCTATGCGCTTTCCGATGACGGTGTCTGGTGCAACCTTTACGGAGGCAGTGAATTGAATACCAAACTGAAAGACGGCTCGGCCATCAAGTTGCGTCAGACTTCGGAATATCCTTGGGACGGTGACGTGAAAATCGCTTTCGAGCAGGCTCCGCGCCGCAAGGAAGTGGCTCTTCATCTGCATATTCCCGCCTGGTGCGGACAATTCAGTGTGGAAGTCAACGGAGTGGCGGTCAATGTGGCTGCCAAGGACGGATATGCCTGCGTGCGCCGTGTGTGGAAGAAAGGCGATGTACTCCGTCTGAATCTGGAAATGAAGGCCAAGTTGATGGAATCCAATCCTCTGCTGGAAGAAACGCGCAATCAGGTGGCTGTGATGCGTGGCCCGGTGGTTTATTGTCTGGAATCGACCGATTTGAACGGCCTTGACATCGACCGCGTGACCATTCCCTCAAATGCCGTTTTCACACCTGAGCAAATTGTCATTGACGGTTGTCCCTTGACCGCTCTCAAGACGACGGCACTCTACGATACGCAGGACAGTTGGAACGACACGCTCTACCGTGAACTCAACGGCGGTCTCCGTCCGGTGGAAGTGCGTCTGATTCCCTATTTCGCTTTCGGCAACCGCGGCCACAGCGAGATGACAGTCTGGATGCCGCTGACCAGAAGATAGTCTTCCCAAGTGGTATGAATTGAGCAGCCCCCTTGTCACAAAGTGGCAAGGGGGCTGCCCTGTAGAAGAACGAGGCTTCTGTTAAGCTGTAACTTCCGTTAGGTTTTACGGTATATATGCTGCGGGGGCCC
>JAZRWU010000213.1:0-2581 GCA_045599885.1 Bacteroidales bacterium
AAGGTCATACTTTTCGACACGAAACCGGAAAGTGGCCACTATCTCAAATTCGCCATTGACCGCCGCAGTGTGGAAGAGCTCTCACTGAGCCAGATTACAACCGCAGCCATTGACTTCATGATGAAGGAACCCAAGAAAGGCTTCTTCATGATGATAGAAGGCGGCACGATAGACCAGGGATACCACGGGAATGACGCCGCTACATTTATTCAGGAGACAATTGACTTTGACAACGCCATTCAGATTGCCTACGAGTTCTACAAGAAGCATCCCAAAGAGACTCTTATCATTGTCACTGCCGACCACGAAACCGGAGCCGTAGGTTTGAGCAACGGCCAATACAGCATCAGGCCCAGGAATCTCCAGTATCAGGACATGAGTGAAGGTGAACTCAGCGCAGAACTGGAGAGAATAGGACGTGCGAGCGAAGAGATTCCCACTTGGGAACAGATTGAGGAACTGCTCAAGGAGCATTTCGGCTTTTGGGATAAAGTAAGACTGACAAACAAACAGACCGACAAGCTCCGTCAGGCATATGTCGAGACATTCGGCATGGGTCCCCAGGAACTCAAGGAAGAGGAATACTACAAGGTTGACAAGCTTGTAGATCAGGCATGCGCCATTATGAGCGAGGTTGCACAGTTCAGTTGGGGCACCGGCACACATTCAGGCGGATATGTTCCCGTTTTCGCCATAGGAGCAGGTGCAGAAAAGTTTACCGGCCAGATGGACAACACTGAGATCCCCATGAAGATTAAGGAGGTGGCAAAATACTGATAACACATACTGGAATCATTCGAAATCCAGATAAGGTTCCAGCCTTTCAAGATTCCGGTCCGAAAATTCCTCAAGCAGGGAGAGTTGGCCGGGACCTTTTATTCTGCCATATTCGCGGCGCAACTCCACAATGGCTTTAGCCTGATAGAAATTCAGATACGGATGACGTCTCAACTCATTCAGACTTTCGTCATTAATGCTGATCTTTCTGAAAGCAACCGAGTCCGATACCTTGAACCAACGGATCAGCGAATCCGGAATATCTTCAATCTCGAGCAGTTGGGAATCTCTGACAAAACCGCCCAGTTCATTTCTATATGTCATGATTCTACGGGCGGTCCATGCTCCTATTCCAGGTAAGGAAACAAGCGTGAGGGAATCGGCATTATTCAGATCAACTTTCTCCTTGGGGGCCTCCTTGATCTGATAGCGTGGTATGAACACACTGTCACGCGTCTTCTGTGGTTCGTATGCCTGCTCTCTCTTTGCAGGGCTTTTCTGATATGTGCCGGACGTTTTCCGAGTGTTGACTGGATATTGTCTGAAAAACGTGCTGTCCGTTTTCTGTCTGGCGGGAGCCCACTCAAGGGAATCCGCATCCACTTCCATGACAGGTGCTTTCTTGGGAAAAATGACCCTTGCCGTATGACATGCTACAATCACTGCCAGCAGTATGATTGCAGCAGTCCTGTCCTGACGGTTAAAGTAGAAATAATCTCTCAACATGGTATCAGTCTGGTATTATGTTATATTTTTGCCAACGTTATGAAGAGAATTTTCAGGAACTATCCGTTGGCTGTCATTCTGTTACTGATCATAGTCTTTCTTTCATTGGGAACACCTGCCCAGACCGGACTTGAAGAAGTGCACGGAATGGACAAGATAGTCCATTTCGGCATGTATTTCACTCTGACAGTGGTCATCTGGATAGAATACCTTCGTCATCATGACCATCCTGACTGGACAAAACTGGTCCTGTTCGCCTTTATTGCCCCGGTTCTGTTCAGCGGCGCCATGGAAGTGGCACAGGCCACACTGACTGTAAACCGTCAGGGAGACTGGATGGATTTCCTGGCCAACAGTATTGGAGTCATTGCAGGAGGAGCCGCCTCATGGTTCTGCATCAGGCCCCTTCTATGGAAAGACGGAAATTAATCCTTCTTCCAGGTTAGGAAAGGATTGGTTGCCAGATATGCATTATAATATCTGGAATCACCTGTCACCTCACGCCCTATGAAATCAGGTTTGAGGAAAGCTTCATCTTCACTGCCGAGTTCGACTTCGGCCATAATCAGGCCTTCATTCTCACCATGGAACTCATCCACTTCAAATACATGAGGGCCGCTGTGGACAAGATAACGGGTTTTCTCGATGGCACCTTTCTGGTGCAGCTCAAAAAGCTCACGTGCCTCTTCTACTGGAATGGTATGATTCCATTCATAACGGCTCATTCCACGACTGTCACTGGGACCTTTGATTGTAAGAATGGCTTCGGTGTCCGTTATGCGGATTCTGACTGAGCGGCCGTTTTCATGGGCAATGTAGCCCTGGAGAATGTTGTAGTGGCTGAATGACTGGGTACGGTATGCAGTGCCGTTCACCAGAAATTTGCGTTCAATCTCTATTGACATGGTTACTAGAATTATATGTTAGCTGATATTTTCACTTCAGACCATTGACTGTTCATCAGCACCGGCCGATGACATCAGATACGATTTGATGAAACCATCGATATGACCGTCCATTACACCATTGACATCACTGGTCTGGAATCCGGTACGATGATCCTTGACACGACGGTCAT
>JAZRWU010000214.1:0-2162 GCA_045599885.1 Bacteroidales bacterium
CGCCGATACCACCGAGGACGCCTTTGTTGTTGAAAAAATAGAATACGTGATAAATGAGCACCAACACTATGGTCACCCATCTGAGGTTGTCAATCCAATGCTTTCTCATTTCATTTTGAAAGAATTCAAAACAGGTTCTAAATCATGCTGCTGAAGATTCTGTCTTGGCTGATGTATCTGTCGTACAGGAAGAGTATCAGGTCGATAATCAACAATACGATGATGCCGGCCAAACCCGTGCTACCGAGCAAGTCATTGTAATTATCGATATACATCAGCGACAATCCTGCCAATGCATTGAACGAGCCGTGAACGATAGCGGCGGCGATGACAGAGCCTGATTTGAGCCGGATGTAAGTGATGATGGGTGTGAGGGAAAGACAGAAGCCCACCATCATAAACACACCGATGACGGGATGGTCGGGATAATTGTGTCCCATAAGAATCAAGGGAGCGTGCCAAAGGCCCCAGATAAGGGAGATAATGGCGCAAGCAAGGAGATAATGCCTCCCTTTGAGCAATTCGGTCAGATAACCGCGCCAGCCGACTTCTTCTCCGAAGGCGAAAAGTGCGTTGATGGTGCAGCCTGCGATGAGCCCGCTGACAATCTCGATGGAGAATAATCCTCTGGAGCCGATTTTCATTCCTTGGGAGTTCATCTCTTCCAAGGCCTGTTGGACGAGGGCGGTATGGGCATTGAAAGACATTCCGGGGAATGCCGCACAGACTCCCACGATGGCGATGCAGGCAATGGGCATCATCAACCATCCGACTATCCACCATCGGTTGATTTTCCAGGAAATGCCGAGCCCTTTCAGAAGAGGTTTCCCTTCGATGGCCTGCATGATAAGGGTCGCTATCAGCGGTATGAACATACAGATGCTGGCCATAATGCTGCCTGCGAGGGAGGCGTACCTGCCGCCGCTCAAACGGAACAGTTCGGCCACGGCCCAGATGAGTGCGTATGTCAGTAGTATGAATTTCTGAACTTTATGTTTCATTTTTTCTTGAGTCTTCCACTCTTGCGGAGCGCTTCGTGAATAATCCATTGGAGTTGGCCGTTGGTGCTGCGGAATTCATCTGCAGCCCAGCGCTCCAAAGCCTCCATCGTTTCACTGTCTATGCGTAGTACGAAACTTTTGACCTGCTCTTTTTCTTTAGGCATATGCTAAGAAATTTAAACAGATTCTAATACAAAGTCCCGGAATTGACAACGGGTTGAGCCGGTTCATCCGCACAGAGGACCACCAGCAGATTGCTTACCATGGCGGCTTTGCGTTCTTCGTCCAAATCGACCACTCCTTCGTTTTTGAGTTTGTCAAGTGCGAGTTTTACCATACTGACGGCGCCGTCCACGATTTTCTCGCGGGCAGAGATAATGGCATCTGCCTGTTGACGGCGAAGCATGACGGCGGCGATTTCCGGTGCGTATGCCAGATAGTTGATGCGGGCTTCGATAATGTGGATGCCTGCCATCGAAAGACGTTCATTGAGGGCTTTCCCTAATTCTTCATTGATTTCCTCGGCGTTGGCGCGGAGAGTGAGCTCGTCTTTCGCACCATCATTGTCGTAGGCATAGCATCCGGCCACTTGGCGCAGAGCAGCATCACTTTGAACACGAACGAAATTCTCAAATGCCTGGGACAGTTGGCTGCTTTTGTTTTTAGAACCGGAGGAAATCAGTGACTGGCTGTCGATTTCGAACAAAGCTTTATAAGTGTTTTCGAGTTTCCAGACCAATACCATTCCTATGAGAATCGGATTGCCGCTTTTGTCGTTGACTTTGATAGGGTCGGGATTGAGGTTACTGGCTCTCAGCGATACGCTTTTTTTGCTCATCAGGGGATTGATCCAGTAAAATCCCGTTTGGGTGAAAGTCCCGCTGTATTTTCCAAAAAACACCAAGACTTTAGCCTCATTTGGTTCCAACATGATAAAACCGTTGGCGCCAATACCGAGGATGATCATGAAAAGTGTCCCAATGAGTCCGAAGAGGACGTTGGCTTCGGCTTGGGTGAAGCAGAAGATGGCGGCGGCGGTTATCACCAATAATATGAACAGCGCAATAAAACCGTTCATTTTCACTCCTTTATAGGAGAATTCCTTGTTTGTTTCCATAATTTCCGTATGTAGCATTATGATATTGAAATGATATCACAAAA
>JAZRWU010000215.1:0-3360 GCA_045599885.1 Bacteroidales bacterium
ATTTCATCGACAATATCGTTGTACGATTTCATATTGGCATTGATTCGCTCACATTCCTTCTCCAATCTCTCAATAGCCGCCCATGTTGGAATCTTGAGAGTCGTTTCGCCATCGGCCAAAATCAACAGGATGAATTCCGGATGGGCTTCCAAATCGGCATCAATAGACGAAAACATGGAATCACCGGTTCCACCTTCGGGACCAATGACAGAACCAGCTGATGTCCAACTGCCTGCCACATCAGGAGTAAAAGAATAATACAAAATACCTTCTGATACTCTGAAGGTAGGAGTCTGACCGTCATCACCGTCCTTACCGTCCTTACCGTCCTTACCATTGGCTTTGATTTTGTTACCTCCGGCATCAGTCATCCATTCTCCGTTGCATTTCCAATACCAATCCTGAGTCAACTCATCTTGAACCAAAGTGATGACTGGCGTATCGCCGTCTTTGCCATTAACGCCATTGGTTCCATCTTTCCCATTATAGATATCAATGGTCTCATCCTTCCCTTTAATACACAATGTCAATCTGAAACCACTTCCTTTATCATTTGAAAATTCTTGATAATCCTTGACATAGCCACCAGTTTCAATGGCTTCAACGGTCGTACTTAAACTGATGACGTTATTATTCATTATCTCCACGGTTTTTTGAAGCTCGTCAAAGGCTTCCCATGTCGGCAATTTGAAAGTGGTCTTGCCATCTGCCAAGGTGAATGTCACATAATAATAATCTGAGAAGTCCACTTTCTGGAAGATGGAATCGCCTTTTTCGCCCTTGTCGCCTTTTTCGCCACGAGCGCTCGCGAGGTAGTCCCAGCTTTTTCCTTCATCATAGGAAACATACCAGCCACCATTCACGATTTTCACTTGAGGTGTGATGCCGTCTTTTCCGGCAATACCACCTTGACCACCCTCACCGGCGATACCGTCTTTGCCGTCTTTGCCGTCTTTACCATCCAGACCGTTGGCGCGGATATTGTTTCCGCCGGCATCCTTCATCAGTTTGCCATCACAGGTCCAATACCAATTATTGTCCACAGGATCCTGCCACAAACCGATTTTGGGCGTATAACCGTCCTGACCATCTTTACCGTCCTTTCCGTTCGTGCCGTGATAGATATCGATGGTTTTCTTGTTGCTCAAGGTCAGGCGGTAACCGATTTCCTTACCTTCCTCGTCTTTAAGAGGTTCGTAAGATTCCACATAGCCGCCTTTCTTGATTTCATCGACAATATCGTTGTACGATTTCATATTGGCATTGATTCGCTCACATTCCTTCTCCAATCTCTCAATAGCCGCCCATGTTGGAATCTTGAGAGTCGTTTTGCCATCGGCCAAAGTCAACTGGATGAATTCCGGATGGGCTTCCAAATCGGCATCAATAGACGAAAACATGGAATCACCGGTTCCACCCTGAGGGCCTTGGGGACCTACAGGACCTTCAGGACCTTTGGGACCTTGCTCGCCCGGTTCACCCTTTTCACCCTTGGCATTCCCCAAGATTTCCCAAGTGGCTCCATTATCGTAGGAAACATACCATAAACCATCTGATATTTTGAGACGAGGAGTAATACCGTCCTCGCCGTCTTTGCCGTCTTCTCCGGCAATACCACCTTGACCACCCTCACCGGCGATACCGTCTTTGCCGTCTTTGCCGTCTTTGCCGTCTTTACCATCCAGACCGTTGGCACGGACAGGCATACCGTTGGCATCTTTCATACGGACACCGTCGCAAGTCCAATAATAGTTGTAGTCGAGAGTATCTCTTTCCACACCGATAACAGGAGTATAGCCGTCATTGCCTTTTTCTCCGTCCTTACCGTCTTTTCCATGGAAAATATCAATGGATTCACCTTCACCAAAGATCATGCGATAGCCGATTTCCTTGCCGTCTTCCATGATTTTCCTGACTTCCTTGATATAGCCGCCGCCTTCCAGCTGCTCAATAATGGTCTTGAGAGAATTGATGTTGATTTCCAGTTCCTCGCATTTCTTTCTCAGATCTTCGTATGCCTTCCAGGTAGGAAGCTTGATTTCCTCGCCCGTAGCGAGAAGGGTCAGAATCACATAATTCGGATCGCTGACATCTATGCTCTTGAAGACAGAATCGCCGTCTTTACCGTCTTTTCCATCCTTACCGTTATCTCCTTGAGCCTTGCCCAGATCTTTCCATGTCTGGCCATTATCTATACTGAGCAGCCAACGGCCGTTCTCGATTTTGAGTTCGGGAGTGATACCATCGGCACCTTTATCGCCTTGAGGGCCAGTCTCTCCTTGAGGACCGGTCTCACCTTGGAGACCCGTCTCACCTTGAGGTCCGGTCTCACCTTGGGGACCGGTTTCACCTTGAGGTCCTTGCTCACCTTGGGGACCTTGTTCACCATCCACACCGTTGGCGCGGATCATGTTGCCTTGGTCGTCCTTCAGCCATTCCCCGTCAAGAATCCAATACCAGAGGCCGTCTTCAGCCTGGCGGACACCGATTTTGGGCGTATAACCGTCCTTACCGTCTTTTCCGTCTTCTCCGTGATAAATCGTCACGGCACCGCTCTTGTCGAACGTAATGGTATAACCGACCACATCGCCCTTTTCCTTGACCGGAGTCACGGAAGTCACATAGTCTTTTTCCTGCAATGCGGCCGTAATGGTCTGCAAAGCACTGATGTTGTTGTTGATCTGGGCAATCTGGCCCTTGATCATCGCAATCTCGTTGTGCAGTTCCGCGATTTCGTCACGGTAAATATCGGTACACGCCGCCAAAGCGAGCATCGACACAAAAATGGCAAAACGTTTCAATGATTTCATTGTTGAATGTTTATTAAGGTGTTTTTAATATCCAAAATCATCCTCTTCCTGATTCAGACCGTAGGTCTTGATAAGTTCCGAGATTTCCGGATCGAGGTTGCCCCGATAGACAAAGGCACGATCTACGTTGCAGGCATCCATATAGCATTGGACGGCTTGTTGGGGATCGCCCAGACGGGCATAGAGGATAGCCAACAGATAATTGATCTCAGGCGTGCGGTCCAAGGTCTGGAGGATAGCCAAAGCGCTCAGATTGCGGTCGAGCGACAGGTAGGCCACCGCCGTGTTGAAATCGTTGTAAGGCTGCAGGAACTTGATGGCCAAATCATAATCCATGGCCTTCAAAGCCTGGACACCAGCCATATACATCGTATCAAGCTCGGTTGTCGTCACCGTATCGAGCACCATGCCCTTGCGATGCAGATAGAAATCGAAGCGCACGGTTCTCAGCTGCGGATAAAGTTCGGTACTGATGTATTTATAGGAGTTCTCCTTACGCATCGCCATCTCACGCTGGTCAAGATTCTTGATCCGCGAGTATTCGCTGTAG
>JAZRWU010000216.1:0-1835 GCA_045599885.1 Bacteroidales bacterium
CGGCGATTTCGACCTGCCCGCCGAAGCCGACCATGCCAAAGAACTGCACATACGCTGGATTTCCGATTACGGAAGTGAGCTCAAAGGCTCCGGTGATGACAAAAACGGATTGGCCATCGCGGAGATTTTCCTGATGGGACAGTTGGATTACGCCGATGACAGCCAAGCTCCGGTACTCATGTCACAGACACCTGCCGAAAACAGCCGTTCGGCATCCGTCAACGGTAAAATAGTCCTTCAGTTTGACGAGAAAATCCAAGTCGCCGAGGGCTGCACCGCCACGCTCAACGGCCGTTCCTGGCCCGTGCAAGTCAATGGTCAGACCTTGACCGTGGAATACACCGGACTCGACTATCAGACAGACTACGCCTTTGTTCTGCCGGCCGGTTCTGTGGGCGACCGCAGCGGCAACCGGCTCGATGAAGCCATCGGAATCCATTTCACGACCCGCCAACGGCCCGAAATCAGCAAAGCGCTCTTCGATTTCATCGTTCCTGACGACGGTAGTTTCGAACAGGCCGTCGCCGCCGCGCAAGCCCGCAAAGACAAAAACCTGCGTTACCGTATCTTTGTACGGCAAGGCCAGTATGTGCTGGAAGGCGACAAAGGTGCCACCGTCCAGGGTTCCGACGGCAAGACCTACCGCAAACCCACCACGACCGTTCAGACGCCCAATCTCTCCATCATCGGTGAGGACCGGGATGCCACAGTGCTGCTCAATCAGCATGAGGCCTTCCCCCTCATCGAAGGGCTGGGTAAATGCCAGGCGATTGATTTTCAGAGCACCTGCAAAAATATCTATGTGCAGGACATCAGTTTCAAAAACGGCATGAGACTCAACGAAGGACGCGGACCGGCACTGCAGGACGAGGGCGACAAGAACATTTTCAAGAACGTCGCCCTGCTGGGATATCAGGACACCTATCTTTCCAACAACGCCTCCGGACGCTATTATTTCGAAGGCGGCGAACTCCACGGCAGCGTTGATTACCTCTGCGGTAAAGGCGACGTGCTGTATAACGAAGTGGAACTGGTGATTGAACGCGACGGCAGTGTGCTCTGCGCTCCCTCACAGGCCCGCCAATACGGTTATGTCTTCCTTGACTGTCGGGTGAGCAGCGTCAACAAAGCCTATTCCTATCAATTGGGACGTCCTTGGGGCAACGGCACCCCGGGAGCCATCTTCATCAACCTGACGATGGAACAGCTCGCCAGCGCCGAAGGTTGGGCCGAAATGAGCGGCGGCTGGCCGATGCGCTTCGCTGAATATGGCACCCGCACTTCCAGCGGCACTATGGTCGATTTGAAAACCCGCAAGACCACTTTCGGCGAAGGGCATAAGAACCAAGCCATTCTGACGGCCGAGGAAGCCGCCCAATACTCCATAGACAAAGTGCTCGGCGGCAACGACCATTGGGATCCGACCTTCTACACCGAACAGCAGACGGCACCCGAATTGAGACTTGATGGTTCCACCCTGCGTTGGGACGACAGCCCCTACGCCCTTTGCTATGCCATTTGCAAAGACGGCAAAGTCCTGACTTTCACCAAAGAGCCGTTCTTTGAGCTGTCAGAGGAAGGTGTCTATACCTTGCGCGTCGCCAACGAGATGGGTGGTCTGGGATCGGCCTCCAATGCCTGCAGCTTTGGTCCGGACGCTCTACCCGCTCATCCTTCCAAGCGAGAACTGCTTGAAATCCAGTACTTCAATGCCCAGGGAATCCGCCAAAGCGCTCCATCCCGAGGATTGAACATCGAGTTACGCCTCTACCGCGACGGCAGCCGGGAAAGTCGCAAATGGATGAAAGTAGGGGAATAGCCCGCTATGCTCGCTC
>JAZRWU010000217.1:0-2096 GCA_045599885.1 Bacteroidales bacterium
CTCCAACTTCCTGGGCCAGTATGGTCTGGTGTTGGGCGGACTCAGCGATACGGAGCTTCAGCCTGAAACCGTTCTCAAATACAATCTCGGTCTGGATCTCGCGATGTTTGACGAGAAATTGAGTCTCAGTCTCGATTTCTATCACAATCGCGTGAATAATATGCTGACCCTTTCCACCGCTCCCCATTGGACGGGCTTTCCCGATTATTATTCCAATGGCGGCTCAATGACCAATACGGGTCTGGATTTGGATCTCGGTTATCGTCTGATTGACACCAAGGCCTTCAAATGGGATTTGAACGTGATGATTGCCGGTTATAAAAATAAGGTGACTTCGCTCGAATGCGGCGATATCCTCACCGACATCAACGGTGCCACCATCCTCACACAAGTAGGTCGGCCTCTCAATGCTTTCTACGGCTATCAGACCGATGGCATCTATGAGACTCAGGCTCAGGCGGAATCCGAAGGTCTGTACATCCTCAACGGCGCAGTTCCCGCTTATTTCGGCGGAGGCGATGTCCGTTTTGTCAACCAGAGCGGTTCGGACAAACTGATTGATGAAAAAGACCGGGTGGTCATCGGCGATCCCAATCCTGATTTCTTCGGCTCTATCCGCAGCAATATGCAGATGGGGCGCTGGAATCTCGCTGCCCAGTTCAATTACAGTGTCGGCAACGATATTTACAACTATGTGGGCCGCACGCTCGAATCCATGTCGGGTTATGAGAATCAGACGGTCGCCGCTCTCAACCGCTGGCGTTTCGTCGGTCAGCAGACGGCTATGCCAAAGGCGGTTTGGGGCGATCCGGTGGGCAATTCCCGCTTCTCCGACCGTTGGATTGAAGACGGTTCCTATCTGCGCCTCAAAGCGCTTACGTTGACTTATCATTTGCCGAATCTGTTCAAAGGTTCCTCCGTTTTCGTGACGGGTGAGAATTTGCTGACCCTGACCAAGTGTAAGGCGCTCGACCCTGAATTCGGTGGCAATGCCAATCCGCTTTATATGGGTGTAGGCGGCTCCACCGCACCTCTTCCCAGAACGGTCTATGCCGGTATCAAAATCGGTCTCTAATCCTTTAATTGCTTGAGATTATGAAAAAGTACAGTATATTCGCTCTCTTGCTTCTGTGTCTCGGAGTCTTTTCGTGTACGGCCCCCGCGCTCAACGATGACCTCGACAACGAGAACCATTTCCGCAATTCGGCCGACGCCCGTTCCGCTATTTTGGGCCTTTACGGAAAATTCATGGAATTGGCGGAAAAGACCGTGGTTTTGAACGAACTGCGTGCCGACTTGATGGATGTCACGCCGAATGCCGGCGAGGAACTTCAAGCCATCAGTTATTTCACATCGGGTACGGACAATTCCTGGGCTGACCCCACCTTGTTCTACGAAGTGATTCAAAACTGCAACGATGTGTTGGCCAACTTTGACGACATGCTCAAAGCCGCCCGTATCTCCGAAGACGAATACAATGAATTGTATGCCGACGTGATGACGATGCGCTGCTGGATTTACCTCCGCATCGGTACGCTCTACGGCCGTGTCCCGTATCTGACGGCGCCTCTCCGTTCCGTTTCCGACGTCAAATCGATAGACAAATCTACGTATCTGAATCTGGACATGTTGATTCCCGAGTTGATTTCGTGTATGGAGTCGCTGCCCACGCTCGAACAGTATTCGACGGGCAACGAACTCAACACCACGCAGGACGGTTATGCGCTCAGTTACTACACCTTGAACAAACGCTGTCTGCTCGCTGAATTGTATATGTTTGACAATCAGTATGAAAATGCGGCCAAGACCATCCGCGACTTCCATCGTCCCTTTGAGACGGAAGGTGGTGACGGACGTTATAAGAATCACAATTACCTCTATCAAGGTGAGTTCAACGGTTCGTTCTCCATCACCTATACCCGTAATATGTACAGTGACTTCAATTCGATGCAACAGTTGTGGGTCAGGATGTTCCAATTGGGCATCGGTGAGAAGTACGCCAACTGGGAACACATCACCTGTCTTACGTTCGACAAGAGTTTTGAGCCGAAGTATCCCTTCATCCGTCTGTTCGGTACCGAAGGAGTGGGAGAGTA
>JAZRWU010000218.1:0-9556 GCA_045599885.1 Bacteroidales bacterium
GAGGTTCAGGACAACTGGCGTCAGGGCGAATCCTACAACCTTACAATCGAAGAACTTATCCGCACGATTGATTATGCGCTGGAGCAAGGATATACCATTGCCTGGGGAGCCGATGTCAGTGAAAACGGCTTCTCTCGTCAGGGTATCGCCGTGGTCCCCGATGAGAATAAAGCCGCCGAACTGAGCGGTTCCGATATGGCCCATTGGCTCAAGATGACCAAAGCGGAACAGACCAAAGTGGCCACTTCCAAACCCATGCCCGAGAAAATAATCACCGCTGAAATGCGTCAGGAAGAATACGACAACTGGCAGACCACCGACGATCACGGCATGCAGATTTTCGGCAAGGCCGAGGACCAGAACGGCAAGACGTATTATTTGGTGAAGAATTCCTGGGGGAAATATGGAGATTACGATGGTATCTGGTACGTTTCTCAGGCTTTCGTGGAATACAAGACCATCAACATCGTGGTCAACAAGGCCGGTATGCCAAAAGACATCCTCAAAGCACTCAAAATCAAATAAGAAGCATTACAGCCTCTATACGGCAGCCCCCTTGAGGTAGAACATTCGCCGCAAGGGGGCTGTTATTCATACACGATACCGGTCACGCTGAGGGATGGGATTCCCCAGCTGCCTCCGGACGATAGGAAATACGGATATGACGGCCGAACCGGTCATTGATCTCCTTCATACGGCTGCGGAACAAAGGTCCGTGCGCTGATTTGTCCTGCTGTTGACCCAGAGCAATCTCGTAATGAATCATTTCGTGAATAAGCGTGTCTTCAAAAACCGCTTCCTGCAAATCGTAACAGGCACTGATTTTCAATACAAAATCGTATAGTTCCAGCTTGCGGCGCCAAAATCCGCTGTATTTCTTCTTGAATGTGAGACGACCGAGATAAGTTTTGGCATGGCTCACTTTCATAACCGGACGAGGCAGTCTTCCCTCGAAACAGAGTTCATTGAAAGTGTCAAATCTTTCTTCAACTATTGCCAGGGTAGGATACATCAGCGGATTCTGAGATTACGTTCCAAGTAAAGATGAAGCTGATCCAATGCGGCCGCATCTTCCGCCACCAGATAAATCACCGCCAACACTCCCTTCCGGGCCTCCTGCGAGAGGAAACGCATGGGCCGCTCGTCCTCACACCAGGCATCAAAGCCCCAAGCGTTCTTTCCGTTGAATTTCAACTTGAAAATCGGCTGAAAATCTTCCGGATCGTCATCATCGAAGCCCACCGTTTCCGCATAATTGGAATAGGCTTGGTCCTCCGCCGTTTCATCTTCGGGCATCATCCCCACATAAATATCTATGGATGCGCCCTGCAGACCTTGTTGACGGGCCTCATAATGAATGCTTTCATACCCGGCATCGTCCATTTCGGCCGATTCCGATGCTGTCCAGCCTTGCGGCAGTTTCACCTCAATCGTTGTTTTCATATTTATCTGATATGATACAAAGGATAATCAAACGACTCAATATCCACAAAACCCTCTTCACCCAAAGGATTGAAACAATAAACGGCTATGCGGTCACCCCGATAACTTGCCCATTTCAAAGGATATACCGTACCGATGGCATGATATTCCAAACCGTCAGAACTGTAGGAGAAATGGCTGATACCATCGAACGACCATTCCGAACGGAGCCAGATTCTTCTATCGGAAGAAGTATCCGTGAAAGCCTTCGGAAGTTCAACAACGACCAGAGTATCAGGAGTTTTACATTCCAAAAAACAAGACTCTTCCGTCCGATGCAGACCAAGGAAGGCCTCATCACCTGAAAAATGTCCCAAACCGGCATGTTGTCCCACAGCCATTCCCGAATAATCCATCAGCAGCGTCACACAACTGTGCGGAATCTGGAACGGGCGTTGAGTCAGTGTGTTACCGGCCTTGACCAGAGGAACACCCGAATCGCGTCCAGCATAGCCCAATGGCGGAAAAGCATATAGACGCAGGCAGGACTTGCGATCCGTCAATGACCACATCTCGTTTCTTGGCTGATAATGCCATTCCCACTGCGGTCCAAGCTCTTTTGCATCGAAATCATCCGAACTCTGGAGCGTTTCGGAACCACCCTTACGCGGAATACGTTTGCCGGCCGGCATAGGAGCCGTCCATGGCATCTGTCCCAAGCCTTCCGAATCGGGGATACCCACCACCGGCCATTGCCCATCCCAATATACAGGAATCAGGCTCGCTATCCTTCCTGCCCAATTACCGCTTCTTCCGTGATGAGTCAGGAAATACCAAGAGACACTCTCATGAGAATGGTTCCGGTCATCCGATGCGGAAGACCATGATTCGGACGGAGCCGGCACCAGACCGCCCTGATTGGGTTCATACCATTCGTGTTGGACTTGACTCAAGGGACGTTTCTCAAGATAGGGGCCTTGAACCGACCGGGCACGCTGCATCATGAGGCAACGTCCGCCACGAGCCTTCTCGCTGTACAAATGATAATACCAATCTCCTATTTTGTACAATTTATTGGCTTCGCGGCCATTTCCCTCGTTGAGCAAAACAGGTTCCACAGTCATGTCGAGGCTTCTTCCATCTTCAGTCAGACGGAACAGCCAAGTCTTATAATTGTCAGAATAATGGGTAACAGCCAGATAGACAGAGCCGTCATCATCGAAAAACGGGCAGCAGTCATCCCATCCGCCACCTTCAATCAGACATTCGAGATCCTCCCAATGACGGGCATCGCGACTTGTCGTCATGAAAATCCCTTCGTCCGGAGTGCCGAAATAAAGATAGAAACGATGACGGTGATAACGCAAGGCGCCGGCCCAGATTCCCTTGCCCCGGCGGTTCATCCGGTCATAATTCAATTCCGGACCGATTCGGGTCAAATCATCCACCGCGTGCGACCAATATCGCCAATGAACCAGGTCGGAAGAGCGTAGCACCAGCATTCCAGGCGAATACTGGAAAGTCGAGGTTATGGCATAGTACCACTTCCCCACTTTAATGCAGTCAATATCACTGAAGTCCGCAGGCAAGACAGGATTGGCATAGCGGCCGTTTCCGATATCTCCCCATTGGTTCCATTCTCCCCATTCCGGAGAAGACATAACCCACTCTTGGGCATATCCCGTCAGACAGGACATTTCCAAGGCGATTGACAAAGCCAATACCCGCAGAATCATCCCATCCATCACTGTTCAGGAACAACGGCGAAAAAGTTCAGATCCTCTTCTCCCATATTGATGAGAGTATGCTGGGAGCCCTTGGGGCAATAATGGCACCTATCCGCCGAAACCCATTCCTCACGTCCGTCAATCAAAACCTTGCCTTTGCCGGATAGGAAATACATAATCTCGCTGGATGTCTCGTGCTTATGCAGACCGATGCTGGCACCCGGCGCTAACGTGGCTTTGAGAATCCGGTTGCGTCCATCGGAGAACATTTTGGCCTGAAGCTCTTTTTCTCCCCCCTTGAAATTCGGGAAGATTTTCAAATCTTCGTATGGATAATCAATGATCATAGCTTGAAGCAGTTTATAATTCTTTCGTTTTGGTTCATAATTGATTGGCAGACTTGAACAGCCTTATTCATACACCGTCACCTTGCCGCTTTGGTTCTTGCTTGAACCGGCCTCGGCCGGATCGTCCGGTGTCAACGGCTGAGTCAGACTCACTTCCACATTTTTCAATTCAAAACCGTCCACGCAGGAGGGATCGAAGCCGTCGTTGCGGGTCGTGATTTTCAGATTCTCAAAACGGAAGTCGGACAGAAGGTACTGGTCGGTCTGCTTTCCCACGTTGAAATAACAGTCGCAATCCACCTCGCAATTACGCATCACAATATGATTGCTGTACGACATCGGCGTATCCTGGCGGTCCTTCAGATCGTAAAATTGAGTCCAAGGACGTACCGTGATGAAATTGCGGACATGGCCATGGACATCTTCCACGGTCACATATTCATAACGCTGTTCTGTATCCGGGCGCATCTTGAGCCAAAGCAGATTGTAACCGTTGCTCACCTCAATACGGCGCAGGATGATATTGTGATTGAAAACCGACTCGCTGCCCATGGTCAGACAACCGTGGACGGTGCCATACGTGCAATCCTCAATCAGGACATTCGTGTTGTGCCCGTTCCCGACACTTTTGGCCGGATCGTGAGCCCAAGGACCTTTGCCGCCTTTGAGCACCACCGCGTCGTCGTTGACTTCCATATAGCAGTTCTTGACCAACACGTTGCTGACCACATCCAGATCGATGGCATCGGTCGAAGGGCCTTTGAGGTCACTGGGGCTGCATAAGGAATAGATGCGGCAACCCAGGACGCGGACATTCTCACAATCATAGAAATGAGTGGTCCAGAAAGCGGAATTCTGCAAATGAACACCTTCTATGCGGACATTGCGGCTGTGGCTGACGAAGACCAGACGGGGGCGCTGCTCATCTTTATTAGTGCATTTGGGATTCCACTTGCGACGCAGCCAGAAAGCCTGATGGTAACGTTGACCGTTGCCGTCGATGGTACCGCTGCCGCAAATCGTGAAACCATCAAGTCCGTCCGCATTGATCAAAGCGCCGAAATAAGTGCAGCATTCACCTTCGATGCGCGAGGGTCCCAGCGGATAATCGGCAATGTTGTCCGAACCACGCAACACGGCGCCTTCTGCCAGATACAGATGCACACCTTGTTTGAAATGCAGACCGCCTGTCATGAAAACGCCCGGAGGAACCACGATGACACCACCGCCCTGAGCAGCCGCTTCATCGATAAGCGCTTGTATCTCACTGGTATAAAGTTTTCCGTCGGGCAAAATGTGATAGTCCGTCAGTTTATACTGCTTCCCCAAGTCTTTCAGTTCCAAAGCAGGAACCTGGTGAAACCATTCGGAAATTTCCGTTCCGTCCGGCCATAAATCTACTTTGTTTTTTTTCGTCGCAGCCGTCAATTCCGGCAACAACAGACAGAGGCATAATGCCGTAATCAGTGTCCTTTTCATATATTATATAAATTGTCAATATGTCCCTCCATAAGCCCGGCGCATCGCATTCTGGCGGATGGCATCGCGGTAGAAAAGCAAATCCCAATGATGCAGAGAACCCGGCTGAGTCCATTTCCCAAACATGGGATATTGGTATTTTTCCTCAGACAATCCTTTCACCAGAAGCACTTTATGAGTCGGTTCCACCTCCACGGAGGCCGTATCGCCATGATAGGTCAGCTGCGCAGGAACCGCATCCGTCCGCCAGTTCAAAGGATTGATGCAGGCGACTGAGCCTTCGGGACGGAAAGGCCAATAGGCCCTGACATCCATCACCGAATTGAACGATATGATTTCCCCTTGTCCGTCAGGACCTGTGGCAGGCTTCACATACGGACAACGTAAATCCTCCTCCCGCAACTGGCAGCCCAGCGCATAGACTGCCACCAGACGCTGATATGTCTCTTCCGACAAATGCTTGAGTATATCCACAGTCAGACAGGCACCCTGGCTGAATCCGGCCAGAATGAAGCGTCTGCCCTGATTGAAATGGCTCATATAATAATCGAAAGCCTCGCAGACTTCTTCGGCGACAGCCGCTCTTACCGACTCGAACTCCGCTTCGGGCAAATCGGTGGCATCAATCGTAAACTGGTGATAATAAGGAGCAAAGAAATTCATCGAATCGCCGAAAAGAAATTGCGCGTATGAGAATTCCCGATCCATCTTGGTCTTTTCCTCTTTTGTCAGGGGGATACGGAACAATTCCGTGCTGTCGGCATCGTAACTGTCAATGAAATTGGTGGAAAGCACATAAAACACATCCACCAGACCTTCTTCCACTACGGTATCGCCCTGGTACCAGTTTTCGGCCGAATCCCAGACGGAAGGCAATGGGACACAGGAACTTAACGACCATACACACAGAGTCGTCAGAAACAGGCGGCCATATTGAAGGAAAAGTCTCATCTTCTCAAGGGTTTTATCAGGACAAAAATAATGCCGGAGCAAACAATTATCAAGACTCAACGCTATTTGACTACAAGATATTTTCTCTCCATAAGCGGAATCCACAGGCGGCACAGGTCAGATTCCCGTCAATTACCGTTTCAACAACCGGTTTTGAATTGATTTCCAGATGATTTCCAAAAGACCATCTAAGCATCAGAAAATTGATTCACAGAAATAACCTGAAAGGAATCAAAACAGAATCCAACTTTCCCGCAGCAAAAAATATTGAAAAAATATCGGACAAAATTTGCTCAAATCAAACAAAACCTATACTTTTGTGGCCGTTAAAGACAAGCGCACAAGACACTCTTGTTGCAAGTCTATGACTCCGTAGCTCAGTTGGTAGAGCAATTGACTCTTAATCAATGGGTCGTGGGTTCGAGCCCCACCGGGGTCACAGAAAACCGTTGGCTTTGCCAACGGTTTTTTTTCATGCAAGCCTCCGTCGTTCCGTTCCGGCCGTCTTCAGCTTTCCCCGATTTCAGCGAGTTCGAGCCAGCGCATTTCCTTGATTTCAAGCAATTCTTTGAGCGCCGACAACTCTTTCCACAACTCGGAGATGGCAGGGCCGTCCAAAAGACCCGAAGAGAGTTGTTCTTCCATGCTCAGGCGTTGCGCGTCCAGCTCGGCGATTTCCTTTTCCAATGCCTCGTATTCCTTCTGTTCCTTGTAGGAGCGGCGGACTTTGCGGTTGTCCTGGGCGGCGGGCGACTTCGGTTCCGGTTTGCGGCCCGTTTCGCGCGTGGTGTTGCGCAGACGGCGTTCCTCTTCCTCCTTTTCTTCCCGCCAGAGACGGTATTGAGTGTAATTTCCCGGAAAATCCTGCACCTCCGCATTCCCGTGGAACACCAAAAGATGATCCACAATCTTGTCCATGAAGAAACGGTCGTGCGAGACCACGAGAACGCAACCTTTGAAATGGCTCAGATACTCTTCGAGCACATTGAGCGTCACAATATCCAAATCGTTGGTCGGTTCATCGAGAATCAGGAAATTGGGACTCTTCATCAGGACCATGCAGAGATAGAGCCGGCGCTTCTCCCCTCCGCTCAACTTGCCGATGAACTTATGCTGGACATCGGGCGTGAAGGTGAAATGGCTGAGAAACTGCGAGGCCGACATCTTCCGTCCGTCGCTCAAGTGAATCTCTTCGGCCACATCGCGCACCACATCAATCACTTTCTTGCCGTCGTCAAGCTGCATTCCGTCCTGACTGTAATAGCCGAACGAGACGGTTTCTCCGATGTCGAAACGGCCCTCATCGCATTTTTCCATACCGAGCAGCATCTTGAGGAAGGTGCTTTTGCCGCTGCCGTTGGGACCTACGATGCCGAGTTTCTCATACCGGGCGAAATTATAGTAGAAATGGTCGAGAATTTTCTGATCGCCAAAGGATTTCGAGATATACTGAGCCTCGAAAATCTTGGATCCGATATAGGAAGCCTTGACATCCAGCTGTACCTGACGCTCGGTCTTGCCTCTGGCCACTTCCTGTTCCAGCTCATAAAACGCCTCTTTGCGGGCACGGGCTTTGGTTCCCCGGGCACAAGGACTGCGGCGCATCCAGTCGAGTTCGTAGCGGAAAAGATTGTTGGCGCGCTCCCATTGGGCATTGGCCACATCGATTCTCTCCTGCCTTTTTTCGAGATAATAGGAATAATTGCCGTGATAGGTGTAAATCTGACGGTTGTCAAGTTCGAGGATAACCGAACAGACACGGTCGAGGAAATAGCGGTCGTGGGTGACCATCAGCAGCGATATGCCCGAACGGATCAGGTATTTTTCGAGCCATTCGGTCATCTGGAGGTCCAAGTGATTGGACGGTTCGTCCAGAATCAGCAGTTCAGGCTCGGTAATCAAGGCTTTGGCCAAGGCGACCCGCTTGCGTTCTCCTCCCGACAGCAGCCGCATCTCCCGATCGAAATCCGGAATATGCAGGCGCGTGAGAATCTGCTTGACGCGGACCTCATAGTCCCAGGCCTTGTGATGATCCATCAGTTGAAGCAACTCGGTCAATTCCTCATCGAGTTCTTCGCCTTTACGGATTTTCCGTTCGTAGCGGGCTATCGTGCGCAAGACTTCGGTATCGTCCGAAAAACAGGCTTGCATCACCGTCTGAGAAGGTTCAAAACATGGTTCCTGGGGCAAATATGCCATGCGCAGTCCACGGCGGAACACCACTTCCCCGCTGTCGTAATCGCGGTCACCGGCCAGAATGTTGAGCAAGGTGGATTTTCCCTTGCCGTTCTGCGCAATCAGGGCCATACGCTGCCCTTCGGCCAGACCGAAAGAGATATCCTCAAACAAGACCAGATCGCCAAATGATTTGGTCAGATGTTCAACCTGCAGATATGAATTGGATGTTGCCATAATCAAAACAAATCGCGTATGGCCTGCGCCGTATGACTTTCGCCGCATCGGACGATTTCGCGCGGTGTGCCGCAGCAGACCACCTTTCCGCCGCCCCGACCGCCTTCGGGTCCCATATCAATAATGTAGTCGGCCATTTTGATGACATCGGTGTTGTGCTCGATGACGATGACCGTATTGCCTTTATCCACCAGACGGCCCAAGACCTGCATCAGCACCCGGATATCCTCAAAATGAAGTCCTGTCGTAGGTTCATCCAGGACATAGAGCGTGTTGCCGGTATCGCGTTTGCCGAGTTCCGTGGCCAGTTTGATGCGCTGGCTCTCTCCTCCCGAAAGTGTGTTGGAAGGTTGCCCCAGTTTGACATAACCCAATCCGACCTCCTGAATAGTCTTGATTTTCTGAAGGATATTGGGCTGTGCCTCGAAAAACTCCACGGCAATGTTGATGGTCATGTCCAGGACATCGGCAATGGATTTTCCTTTGAACCGGACTTCGAGCGTCTCGCGGTTGTAGCGTTTGCCCCGGCATTCCTCACAAGGCACCAGCACTTCGGGCAGGAAATTCATTTCGATGCTCTGATAACCGTTTCCCTTGCATTTCTCACAGCGGCCGCCGGAGACATTGAACGAGAAACGGCCCGGTTTGTAGCCCCGCATTTTCGATTCGGGCAACTCCACGAACAGTTGGCGGATATCGGCGAAGACTCCGCAATAGGTAGCCGGATTGCTGCGTGGACTGCGTCCCAGAGGCGATTGGTCGACACTGACGATTTTGTCGATATGCTCCAGACCTTCCACACTTCCGTAAGGCAAGGGGTCCTGAAGCGAACGGTAGAAATGCTGGCTGAGCAAGGTTTGCAGCGTTCCGTTGACCAAAGAGGATTTACCGCTGCCTGAGACACCGGTCACGACAATCAGCTTGCCCAAAGGAAAGGCCACATCGACGTGTTTGAGATTGTGGCCGCAACAGTCCCTCAATATCAGCTGACGGCCGTTACCCGCCCGGACAGCTGCCGGAATCTCCATCTGACGTTCCCCGCGCAGATAGGCGGCGGTCAAGGTATCGGCCTTGAGCAGTTCAGCGGGTGTTCCGGCAAATACCAGATTACCTCCGAGACGGCCGGCTTTGGGGCCCAAAACAATCAGATAATCGGCGGCCAGCAACATATCGCGGTTGTGTTCCACGACAATTACAGTATTGCCTTTGTCACGCAAG
>JAZRWU010000219.1:0-3233 GCA_045599885.1 Bacteroidales bacterium
GTTCCTGAAATCCGGGATACCCGGTCCTCTCTCTGCCGCCATATATATGCCCTCCGGACTTGGTGCCAAAGGTGACAGTTTATCCATAATCTCGTCCCATTGGGGATTTCTCGCCTCGCCCATACGTTCGCGCCACATCTGTGCCACTTTGAGGCCGAAATGCAGATACGACAGTTCGAAAGAGGGGTTGAAGGTTTCTTTCTCGTTGTAGGATTCATTGGCGCCACAGGCTCCTTCAATGACATAACGGTCGTTCTCAGCATCATAATTGACAAAATCCGCCAGAAACGCGGCCGACTGTTGGACAAGGTCGTAATACTCTTTCAAAAAAGCCTCCTGCGGATGCGCCCGATAAATCAGTTCTGCCATGAATATCGGATGCGGCTGCTGCCAGATAAGGTATGAACCGATATCGGACGGAGCTTCGAGGCCGGAAGGATCCGTCATCTTCATCCAGCGGACTCCCTTGAAACCCTGGCGTTCGGCAATGCCTTTGGCTATGGGCATTACCGTCTTGTACCACTTGATCTGTTTTTCCAGAAGTTCCGGCTTATTCCAGGTGGCGTAATGGAAACTATGCCACATAACCATCTCCAAATGATACTTCCCGTGCCAGGAATTATAGGTCAGACCTGTTTCCGCCGGAGGGAAATTCTGGGCTTCCTGCGCCCGTATCAGATATTGGGACAAAATCACTCTTTTCTCCAACATAGGGGCAGCCTCGTTGGTGCAATGCGAGAAGTCCACGATGCCGGTGCTTGTCCAATAATCATTCCACATTTTTTTAGCCGAAGCCGACACGTCATCGTACGGCAGGGCCTTCTCCAAGGGCTTTTCCGCGCTGAAACCGGCACTGAAGCTCCAAGAACGTCCTTTTGGAGTCAGCACCAGGACGTTGGGTGCCGTCTGACGGAGTTTGGCCTTCCCTTTCCACGAAATAGCCACATAATATTCCGTTTTATCCACGACACGCTTCACGAAAGCATATCCGGTCCCTGAGGAAACGATTTCTGTATGGTGCCTGTCGTCGGCATCCCAGACGGATGCGTCATCGGTATGCCCGCCGCTGGGATAAGGGAATCTGAACTCGACCGGAACCGGCTTTTCAGACTGAATACTGGCAGCCAACATATCATCATCGCCGCACACAGCCGTCTCCACCTGCACCGCGCTTCCTTTCCATTGGAAAGAAGAATGCAGGATTCCGTTCCAGAGATCCAAGGTCTGGTCCACCCCGGTGATTTCCCCCGGTTCCATGCCGGCGAAACCGATATTGCCAAGATGAAGTCTTTGAGGATTGGCACGCAGCCAGGCGGAAGCCTCCTGGTTCCTTTCCGGACGGCCATGACCCACCTGAACAGAATAGATGCCGTGCGGATGTCCGGGGAGCGCATGGTCTTCCAAGGTCTCCTCGTGTGTGAAATTCTCCGTATTGGGGAAAGAATGCCAGCACCATTCACTGAACGTGCCGAGTGAAAGGCCCTCTTTATAGAATTCCGGGAAAGTCTGAAGTCCGGTGGCATCTGCCGTAAAGGCGAATTCTCCATTGCCCAAAGTAAGAGAATGAAGGGCATTGACTTCCACCACATGAGGATTGTGGCGGGTCACGAGAGCGAATCTGTCAATTTTGCCGTCACCGATGCCATACAATGACAACGGCAGGGAAAGGGAAAGAAAAAAAAACGACCGGAATACCTTCTTCATAATGAATCAACTTTTTACGCATCAGACAGTCCGCTAAGTTACGTTATTTTATACAAGCATTCCAAATACGACAGGGAAGTTTTGCAAGTCTCCTGAAATTCGAGTAAATTTGCAAGCAGTTTAGAAAATGTATGAAAATGAATTTCATCGAAGAACTCAAGTGGAGAGGTATGATCCACGATATGATGCCCGGCACCGAAGAGCAGTTGGCCAAAGAGATGACCACGGCCTACGTCGGCATCGACCCTACTGCCGATTCTCTTCATATCGGCCATTTGTGCGGTGTGATGATGCTCCGGCATTTTCAGCGTTGCGGACACAAACCGCTGGCTCTGGTGGGCGGCGCTACCGGCATGATCGGCGATCCTTCGGGCAAATCGCAAGAGCGCAACCTGCTGACCGAAGAGACCTTGCGCCACAACGTCGAATGTATCAAGAAACAGCTTTCCCGTTTTCTGGATTTTGACAGCGATTCTCCCAATCACGCCGAGCTGGTCAACAACTACGACTGGATGAAGGACTTCACCTTCCTCGATTTCGCACGCGACATCGGCAAGCACATCACCGTCAATTACATGATGGCGAAAGACAGTGTCCAGAAACGCCTCAACGGAGAAGCCCGTGACGGCCTGTCATTCACCGAATTCACCTACCAGCTGCTTCAAGGTTACGATTTTCTCTACCTCAATCAGCATAAGAACTGCAAGCTCCAAATGGGAGGCAGCGACCAATGGGGCAATATAACCACGGGAACGGAGCTTATCCGCCGTACCATCGGTGGCGAGGCCTACGCGCTCACCTGTCCTCTGATTACCAAGGCTGACGGCGGAAAATTCGGCAAGACGGAAAGCGGCAATGTCTGGCTTTCGGCCGAATACACCTCACCTTATAAATTTGTCCAGTTCTGGCTGAACGTCAGCGACGCCGACGCCGAGAAATATATCAAGATTTTCACCTTCATCGGCAAGGAGGAATGCGAGGCTCTCATCGAGGAACACCGTCAGGCTCCCCACCTTCGTCTGCTCCAGAAAAGACTGGCCAAGGACGTCACCACGATGGTCCACAGCGAAGAGGATTACAACAATGCCGTCGAAGCCGCAGGTATCCTTTTCGGTGCTTCCTCGGCCGAGCAGCTCCAGAAATTGAACGAAAAGACCTTCCTCGATGTGTTTGAGGGAGTGCCCACCTTCGAAATCAGCCGAGACGCTCTGGCTGCCGGCATCCGGGCCGTCGATCTCCTCACAGACCATGCCGCCGTCTTCACCTCCAAAGGCGAAATGCGCAAAATGGTTCAGGGCGGAGGTGTCTCGCTCAACAAAGAAAAATGTCCTGCATTTGACCAGGTCATCAATTCCTCCTACCTCTTGAACGGGAAATACATTCTGGCACAAAAAGGGAAAAAGAATTACTTCCTGATTGTGGCAAAATAATTTGCAAGGAAAAACAAATTGGTTTATCTTTGCGGCGCTTTTTGAGAAAGCGACAACAGGATTGTCCAATGGTGTAATGGTAGCACTGCAGTTTTTGGT
>JAZRWU010000220.1:0-2089 GCA_045599885.1 Bacteroidales bacterium
GGCATAGACGCGGACTTGGGTATGTTGCAGGGGAGCCGGACCGCAGTAATAACTTGTCATCACGATATGTCCCTTGTCATCGACCTTGGTCTGAAGATAGGTCCGGTTGTGGTTTTTGCTGTGAATCTGGCGGATATTGATGTAATAGCCGGTATTGCCGAGGGCAGGATTCTGCGTATAGGTGAATTCTTTCTGTTTCTCGGGGAACTCTGCCTGACGGATGGTCAGAAGACTGTCACAATACTCACGGGTGCGTTTCTGTTCGGCGAACTCCACCTGACGCATAAGATGCATTCCTTCGCGGATAGCGTTATAATCCTTGGGGGTCACAATACGGATGCTGTCAATATAAGATTTTGCCAATTGGAAATGCTCGTTCCGAGCAGCTTCCCGAGCCATCTGGAGATAGTCCAATTCTTTCTTCTTCTGGCAGGAAGAGAAAAAGAGCAGCACGGCAAACATTCCAAAGGTGCAGAATCCGGACAGTTTCTTCATTGTCATAATCGCATCTGGTTTTGAGGCTGATAACAGCATTCCACGGTTGGATTGCAAAACTACAATTTTGAACCTGATTTGAAATATTTTCCCGATGATTTGATAGGGATTTTGAGGTGGATTCGGTTCATCGTTTAGCGAGCATAGCGGGCTATGTGAGCGAAAGGATGAGCCTAATCAGACCAAAATACCATCAAGGCATCGGAAATAATGAGCCATAATACATTTTTTGAAAGAATTCAAAACAGGTTCTTAATTTGGCTGCAAATTTAAATCTATCATTCAAAAAAACTGTATTTTTGTCGCATAATTCAAGTTGTTCAGTGTGAATTTAAGTGAAAGGCTTACTCATCCCATCTTTTCCGTCCTGAGTCAGGTGGCGGACGAAATGGGAGTGCGTTGTTGTGTGGTAGGAGGATTTGTCCGGGATATTTTTCTGAACCGTCCATCGCAAGACATTGATGTGGTGACGGTTGGAAAAGGTGTGGAATTGGCGGAGAAGGTAGCGGAACGCCTGGGGAAACATTGCCATGTGAGTGTCTTCCGCAATTTCGGTACGGCTCAGATCAAATACCGCCAGATGGAGATTGAATTCGTCGGAGCCAGACGCGAATCCTATCACCGGGAATCCCGTAAGCCCATCGTGGAAGACGGGACCTTGGAAGACGATCAGATCCGCCGCGATTTCAGCATCAACGCAATGGCCTTGAGTCTCAACCGTGAGGATTTCGGCACGCTGATTGACCCTTTCGACGGCTTGAAAGATATCGAGAAAGGTATTCTCCGCACTCCGACCGACCCGGCTGTCACGTTCAGCGACGATCCGCTCCGGATGATGCGGGCCATCCGTTTTGCCACCACCTTGCAGTTCAGGATATATCCGGAAACCTTCAATGCCATCTATAAAAACCGGCAGCGCATCTCCATCGTTTCGGCGGAGCGTATCGCCGAAGAACTCAACAAAATGATGATGGGACCGGAGCCATCGAAAGGATTCCACCTGATGGACGAGACGGGGCTGCTTCCGCTGATTCTGCCGGAACTGACCGCGCTCAAAGGAGTGGAATGCAAGGAAGGAAGAGGACATAAAGACAATTTCGTCCATACCTTGACCGTCCTTGACCACGTGGCCGAATCGAGCGACAATCTCTATTTGCGTTGGGCGGCTGTTTTTCACGACATCGCCAAACCCCGCTGCAAACGCTGGGACGACCGACTTGGCTGGACCTTCCACAACCACAATTTCATCGGAGAGAAGATGATTCCGGGCATTTTCCGCCGGCTCAAGCTCCCGATGAACGAGAAAATGAAATATGTGCAGAAAATGGTCTCGCTGCACATGCGTCCGATTGCGCTGGTCGAGGAAAGCGTCACGGATTCAGCTGTGCGCCGCCTTTTGTTCGATGCGGGCGACGATGTCGAGGATCTGATGCTGCTCTGTCGGGCCGACATTACCTCGCGCAATCCCGACAAAGTCCGCCACTTCCTTCAGAATTACGAGCTGGTCTGTGAGAAGATGAAGGATCTGGAAGAGCGTGACCGCATCCGCCATCAGCGTGTCGGGGGCGGAGCCGAGCGCCGCCGCGCTCTCCAC
>JAZRWU010000221.1:0-13560 GCA_045599885.1 Bacteroidales bacterium
GGTACGGCAGGCGGTGTCCTGTTGGCCAAGTTGATGAATGTGTTCTCGAAGGAAAAAATCAATCCGCTGATCGGTTCCGCCGGTGTTTCCGCCGTTCCTATGGCCGCCCGCGTCAGCCAATCCGTCGGACAGGAGGAGAACCCCGGCAATTTCCTGCTGATGCACGCTATGGGCCCGAATGTGGCCGGTGTCATCGGTTCGGCTGTCGCCGCCGGTATTTTGCTGACTTTGCTCGGATAAGTCTCTGACTTTGTAATAAGAGAGGAGGCCGGTCAAAAATGACCGGCCTCCTCTCTTTTACAGAAACGGGCTCTGCTTTGGCGTTTTTATTCGGCCGGTGCCCATTTGCAACGGACGGGAGAGACGATGGCACCTTCTTTTTTGAGTTCGGCAAACACTTTGTCCACGATTTTACGGTCGAGTCCGGTCAGGGTGGCGGCTTCTCCGGCGGAGATAGGCTTGCCGGCTTCGCGCATGGCTTTGAGAATGAGTTCTTTTTCCATAATGATATTCTTAATGTAGGGTTGACGATTGGTTCATTTGCTGTCGGGCAGCCAGTTCGAGACTGCGCAGGCGGTCTTTGTAAACGTTGTTGGCGTTGACTTTGTCCAGATTGAGTGAGGCGTCAGTGTTGTCGTTCCAACGGCGGCAAAGATACAGTTCCTCGAAAATCCGGGCAATTTTCCAACGGCGGCATACGGCGAGGCATACGGCATAATCTTCTCCGTAACAGGTGTCGGGAAAGAGAATCTCACGCAGCAACGAGGTCCGGAAAGCTCTCGGGGCTCCCAATCCGTTGATGCGTAAGGCGTTGTTGTGCCCGTTCCCGTCCGTCCATTCCAGATGGGCAATCAGTCCTGGAGGCAAAGTCTGCCGATGGATATCGCAAAGACGGTAACTTCCTATTACCGCCGCGGCTTGGGTCTGCTCGAAACAATCTATGATTTTTTGTAGCGTATGGCTGGAACTGTATAGGTCGTCGCTGTCGAGTTGAACGGCGAATTGTCCGCAATGGCTGCTCTGTATGGCCTGATTCCAACAACCGCCGATGCCCAGTCCCTGACTCTCCGGGATGAGGTGAATCAGTTTCTCCGGATACTGCCGGCAAAGTTCTTGCAGACATTCACTTGTGCCGTCTGTGGAATGATTGTCCACTACGATGACATTGAAAGCGAAACCGCATTCCTGCGATACGGCCGATTCGACGGCTTCGGCGATGGTGCGGATGCGGTTGCGTACCGGTATGACCACGCTGGCTTTGACAGGAAAAGTCTCCTGACTGTCTTTGGAGTCCTGCCAGGGCTTTCTTTCCGGCAACCAGGCTCCTATGGCTTTGAGGTGAGCGGTGCAGGCGGTTTCCATCTCGATTTGAACCGCGCGGTTGCTTGGATTGACGTAGGAGAACATCTGGGCCTCAAAGTCATTCGCCGCGGGCATATTCAAAGTGTACAGTCTCTCGTTGAGATGAAGCAGAGGTTGGCGTTTCGACAAAGCAAGACGCAAGGCATACCAACTGGCGTATTCATAATCATCTGTTTCATTCATGAGTGTCAGAAGTGCGGCTTCACGCCTGACCAGCACCACGGCTCCGAAATCGAAGTCATCACGTAGGCTGCCTGGCTGGCAGTCAATCAGGGGATGCGGCTTACATGAACTCTGACCTTGCTCATCCACACAGATTTCTTCATAATCGCAGTAGCAGAAGTCGGCCTGGGCATATTCTGCCGCTTGCAGAAGTCGGTGCAGGCCGTTTTCATGCCACAAAATGCGGGCACTGTCCCAAGGTTTGGCCATAAGAAGCACAAATTCCCCCTTGGATTCGCCCAATCGGGCCGACAGTTCGGATTTTTGGCAGCTGTATTGAATGTATTCCATAATGTTGTTTCATATTTGCCAGCCAAGCAGGCCGGGAATTTCGCTCAAATCGTGTATGACAGGATATTCGGCCTTCAACGGTCCGATGCGCTCGTATTCCCATTCGTTGCCGATGTGATAATGAATGGCATTGGAACCGATAGCCAGTACCGGCGCCACATCCGATTTGATGGAATTGCCTATCATTAGAAAATGACGGGGTTGAATATCCAGTTGTCTTAAAAGTTTGAGATAGCGTTGTTCATCTTTCTCCGTGACAATTTCAATATGGTGGAAATACGATTCCAAGCCCGATTTGCGTAATTTCCGTTCTTGGTCGAGCGGGTCACCTTTCGTTATCATGATGAGGCGATAATGCTTTTGGAGACATTGAAGGACGCTCTCCACGTGCTCTTTCAATTCGATTTCCTGTGCGAGCATATCTTTTCCGATTTGGAGAATATCGGATATGGTACTTGTATTGAGTTGATTGTGACCTGTTTGGGTGGCTGTCTCAATCAACGAGAGGGTATAGGCCATCACGCCGTATCCGTACCATTGCATATTGTTTGTCTCTATATCCACCAGCGTCTGATGCAGTTCTTCGGCACCGATATAGTCGGAGAGCAGGGCGGCCAGCCTTTTTTCAGCCCGCACGAAATAGGCGGCATTTTCCCAAAGGGTATCGTCCGCATCAAAACCGATTACCTGTATGTGGTCCAAGGATTTCATCGGCTTCGTCAGTCAAGCAGGAAATTCTCGGGATGTCTGGCCTCCACATGACGGAAACTCTCCCTAATGGCCTGAATATCTTCCTGTTCGTTGCCTGTGGGTAGAAACATCCGGTCCACACGGACTTCCTTATGCCCATAATCGAGTTTCATGGTCAAAATGGGAACGCCGGCCTTGAGGGCGATGTGGTAGAAGCCCCGTTTCCAATGTCTGACCGGTTTACGGGTTCCTTCCGGTGTGATGCCCAATGTGGCATTCATTTTGGGCAGGATTTCGGCCATTTGTTCTGTCAGGTGGGCGCTATGATTGCCCCTGTCTACAGGAACGCCTCCTATGGATTTGAAAAACAGATTCATAGGGAAAAAGAACCATTCTTTTTTGATCAGGAATTTTCCGTTGCGTCGGGTGGCGATACCAGCCAGCTTGCTGAGAACGAAATCCCAGTTGCTGGTATGGGGTGCGATGACCAGGACGCAGCATTGGATGTCCTGATAGTGGTCAATGGCTTTCCATCCGAATAATCCCATCACCCCACGGGCTATTCTTTGGCTGATTTTCAGATGCTTATGGTCGGTTGCGGCTTTTGTGGCGGCTGCCTGACGGATTTGTGTGGGGGGAATATCCATCTGGGGTGCTTCGTCAAACACGTGTACGCGAGTCCATGTCTCAGGAACCTGGCAACGGCTGCCCGGACGGGGATAGACGAGAATATCAAAATTCTTCAAAAGAAAATCACTTTCGCGCCATTGTTGGAAATGGTCCAGATTGTCACCGCCGATAATCAACGAAAACTCTCGCTCGGGATAGCGTTTCTCCAGCTCCCGCAGCGTATTGGCCATATAGGAAGGCCTCGGCAACTGGAACTCGATGTCGCTGACTTGGAAATAGGGATATTCGGCCAAGGCTTTTTTGACTTGCTGAAAACGTTCTTCGGCATCCGCCAGGTCTTCGGCTTTTTTGAGCGGATTCTGCGGGCTCACCACAAACCAGATCTCATCCAGCCAACCACTGCGATGAAAGTACTCTGCTACAGCGATATGGCCGTAATGCAAAGGATTGAAACTGCCTCCGAAAATGCCCGTCCTAATCATATATCTGTCTGCGTTCCGAATAATCCCGCTTATTTATAAAACGTTGAGAACCTGTTCTTTCATTTGCTCCAATTCGTCTTTCATGCCGACCACCAGACGCTGCATTTCCGCCTGATTCGATTTGGAGCCGAGTGTGTTGATCTCACGGCCCATTTCCTGAAGAATGAAGCCGAGTTTCTTGCCCTTGCCGCTTCCCTCATCGGCCATGGTCTCACGGAAATAACGGCAATGATTCCTCAGACGGGTTTTCTCTTCGGTGATGTCGAGTTTTTCGAGATAATAAATCAATTCCTGCTCGAAACGGTTTTTGTCGTAATCCTTTTGCCACAGTTGTTCAAGGGCATCGGTCAAGCGTGATTTGATGTGTCCGATGCGGTCTTTCTCGTAAGGCTCGACTTCCGCCAACAAGGTTTCTATGCGGCAGATTTTGCTGTCAAAGAAATCCTCAAGCATTTTCCCTTCCTGCTGGCGGAAAGCCGTCAGTCCGTCAATCGCCTCATCAATCAGTCCGGAAACGGAATTCCATTCTTCTTCATCAATTTCAAAGCTCTCACCTTGAAGTACTTCCGGCATACGAAGAAGAACCGGCCAGGGATCGGCGGGAAGAGGAATGCCGGTCTCTTGCGAAATGCTGAGCATGTCCTGATAATACGATTGCACCAGTTCTTTATTGATGACCGAGGATTTTTTGGTGGTGCCGGCTTCGGTGTATAGGGCGAAATCGACTTTGCCGCGTTCCATCCTGTTGAGGATGCGGTTGCGTATGTCGTTTTCGTTGTCGCGGTAATAGGGTGAAATGCGGGTGCTCAGATCCAGTTGCTTACTGTTGAGCGATCGGATTTCCACATGGACTTTCTTGCCGTTGATATCGGCCTGGGCTTTTCCATAGCCCGTCATTGAGAATATCATATCGTAAGAATTGACGTTGGAATGACCTTGTTACTTATCTTCTTCGCGGATGAGGTTGCGCCGGATTTTACCGCTGATGGTTTTGGGCAATTCGTCCACAAACTCCACCACACGGGGATATTTGTAAGGTGCCGTGGCCTTCTTCACATGATTCTGAATTTCTTTGGTGAGGGCTTCCTTGTCGGCGTCGCGGTATTCTTTGGCCAGCACGATGGTGGCTTTGACGACTTGTCCGCGCACCTCGTCCGGCACGCCCGTAATGGCACATTCGACTACGGCGGGATGGGTCATCAAAGCGCTTTCCACTTCGAAGGGGCCGATGCGGTAGCCGGAACTCTTGATGACATCGTCAGCCCGGCCGACAAACCAGAAATATCCGTCCTGGTCGCGCCAGGCCACATCTCCCGTGTGATACAGGTGGTCGTGATAAACCTCTGCGGTTTTTTCAGGATCCTTATAATATTCCTTGAAAAGTCCGTACGGCTTGCAGCGGTCGGTGTGAAGCACGATTTCTCCTTGTTCTCCTTTTTCGGCGATACGCCCGTCGGGTGTCATCAGATCCATGTCGTAGGCCGGATTGGGTACGCCCATCGATCCGGGCTTGGGCTCCATCCAAGGGAAGGTGCCGATGGTCATGGTGGTCTCGGTCTGCCCGAATCCCTCATGCATTTTGATTCCCGTGGTCCGATAGAAGGTCTCATAGACTGAAGGATTGAGCGGCTCTCCGGCGAGGGTGCAGTATTGCAGTGAGCTCAGATCGTATTGGCTCAAGTCTTCCCGTATCATGAAACGGTAAATTGTGGGAGGTGCGCAGAAAGAGGTGACGTGATAGTCCTGAATCTTCTGAAGGATATCGGCTGCGGCAAATTTCTCGTGGTCATAGACGAAAACGGCGGCTCCGACAAACCATTGTCCATAGAGCTTGCCCCATACGGCTTTTCCCCATCCGCTGTCGGCTACGGTCAGGTGCAGGCTGTCTTCGCGGAGATTGTGCCAATATTTGGCGGTGACAATATGTCCGATGGGGTAGGTGAAGGTGTGGGCCACCATTTTGGGCTGTCCGCTCGTGCCCGAAGTGAAGTATATAATGCTGATATCGTCGTTGTCGTTGATATGGGCCGGACGTTGGAATGCCGGCGCCTTCCCGATTCCTTCTTGGAAATTCTCCCAACCTTCGGGGTAAAGACCGCCTACGGATACCAAGGTCTTCAAAGTGGGCGAATCGGGACGGGATTCTTCGATATGTTTGATGATTTCCGGCTCTCCGGCGGCGACAATCATCTTGATGTCGGCCGAATTGTTGCGGTAAACGATGTCTTTTTTGGTCAGAAGGTGAGTGGCGGGAATCACCACAGCGCCGATTTTATGCAGTGCGATAATGGAAAACCAGAACTCTACTCTGCGTTTGAGAATCAGCATCACTTTGTCACCTTTGCCGATGCCGAGTGTCTGAAACCAGGCGGCGGTGCGGTCGCTGTATTCCTTGATATCCTTGAAACTGTATTCCCGATGAAGACCTTTGTCGTTGGTCCAGCAAAGCGCCCGTTTGTCGGGAGCCTGTTCGGCCCAGGCATCCACCACGTCATAACCGAAATTGAAATGTTCGGGAACGGTAAACTCAAGGTTTTTCTGGAAATCTTCCATGGAACTGAATTCCACCTTCTTGAGAAATCTGTCTAATATCATTGCTTACAATCTTTTATCTGCGTAAGGCCGGACAAGGACCCATTTACATGATGATGGCGAAAAAACGGACGCGCTGACCGTTGAGAGCCTTCATTCCGTGTGGCTTGGTCGAATCGAAATAGATGCTGTCACCTTCTTCCAGAATGAGTTTCTTGCCGTCGATGATCAGAAGGAGCGTGCCTTCCAGCACCATATTGAATTCCTGGGAAGGATGGCTGTTGAGATGCAGTCCGCTCTCGGGAACATCATCGGGTTCGACCGTGACGATGAAAGGTTCTGCCTTGGCGTTTTTGAAGCCCATCGCCAAAGCCTGATATTTATAGGCGCTGCGCCGTTCCACCGAGATGCCTTTGTCTTTGCGTGTCAGGAAATAACTGCTCATATAGGCTTCGTCTCCGGAAATCAGGGTGGAGGGCTGAAGGCCGAATACTTTGGCGAACAGACAAAGGAAATTCATGGGAATATCCACTTCTCCGCTTTCGTAACGGGCATATACGTCCGGCTCGATTCCGCATTGGGCCGCAGTGTCTTCGATGCTCATATCCATAGCGTCGCGCATGCCGCGCAGGCGTTCGGAAATCTGTCTTATCTGTTCATTCATAGTTATTGAGTTATACAATCTGCAAAGTTAGTGTTTTTCATTGAGAGATGGAGCGTGTAGGAGATAATATCGGATAAAAAACAACCCCGGCGTGCGAACCGGGGCTGCCCGACAGGAAACAAGACATTATTTCCCGTCCAGTGTCATTCAAGGGAAGATTTTTCGAAAGCCGGTACAAATGTCCACGGGGTGATGGATGATGGACACTGTATCGGGTGTTTCATTCCGAGGAACAAAAGTAAGCCGCTTCCGGATAGGGAGGCTGGTAATAATTGTTGAGATAATGGGAAAATAGTCCGTTTCTCCGTCCGGACAAGGTGGAAAATCCTCGTTTTTGTGCGATTTTCCCCGTTTTCATCGGGAAAAATCAAGAAATGTATGAGAATCAGGATTCCTTTCGGATTTGGTTGCGGTATTCTGAGGGAGTGGTGCCGATTTGTTTCCGGAAACGCTTTCCGAAATAGCCCGGGTCGTTGAATCCGCAGCGGAAAGCTATCTCAGACAAGGATAAGGATGTTCCCTCCAGAAGTTTGCAGGCATAACGGATGCGGAACTGCTGAATGAAGTCCATAGGAGAGAGACCGAGCAGATTCTTGATTTTCGTATAAAACACGCTGCGGCTCACAGACAGTTCAGAAGCGAAGGCATCGATGTTGAGATCGGACTTGTCAATGTTTTTCTCCAGATATGCGCTCACTTTTTGGAGGAATCGCTCATCGTAATCGGCTATTTTGGGAGCTTGCTCCAATTGTGAGTCAATCTGCGTTCCAATGGCGGTGTTCAGATAGTGCTGTTGCCAGAGTTTCCGTTTTTTGAGCAGGGAGGCGATTTTCGCTTGAAGGTAGGACGCGCTGAAAGGCTTGGTCAGATAATCGTCCACCCCTTTGTTCACAGCGTCGATACGGTCTTCCAAGCCGGCATTGGCGGTCAGCAGAATGATGGGGATGTGGCTGATTCTTCCGTCTTTCTTGAGTTCGTCCACCAATTTCCAACCGTCCATACGGGGCATGACAATATCGCTGAGAATCAGATCGGGCATCCATTCACGGGCTTTTTCCAAACCATCCAAGCCGTCTGCAGCTTCATATACACGATAGCATTGAGCGAGAATGTCTCGTGTGAACATCCTCAATTCGGCATTGTCTTCCACCACCAGAATGGAATATTCTTTGTCTTTCCGGCTCTCTTCTTCCGGTTGTCTCTCTCCTTGAGGAAGGAGTTCTCCGTCTTGGAGGTCATTCAGGATGAATTCCACTTCGGGATCTTCTTCGAAATGCCGGCGACCCGTTTGGAAGATGACTTTGAATTCACTGCCCCGGCCGTATTGGCTGTACAATTGGATTTCAGCATGATGCATGTCGGTCAGCTCTTTCACCAAAGCCAGACCGATGCCCGAAGAAGGCATTTCGTTATGCTTGACCGCGGTCTCAAAATCCATAAAGATTCTTTCCTGTTGTGAGGTGGCAATGCCGATTCCTTCATCCACCACAGCTACGTAGGGCCTTCCGCCTTCCAACCCGACATTGACCCGAATGGATTTTCCGTCCTCGGTATATTTGAAGGCATTGGAAAGCAGGTTGAAAATGATTTTCTCAACCTTGTCGCGGTCTATCCAGACGTAGGGATGGGAATCGTCCGTTTCCAGACGGAAATCCATCCGATGCTCTTCGGCTGTCTGACGGAAGTACTCCGTAATTCCGCTTGTGAATTGCTGGAGATCCGTTTCCTCGATCAGCATCTTCATTTTGCGGTTCTGTATTTTTCTGAAATCGAGCAGTTGATTGACTGTCTCAAGCATCCTTTCGGCATTCTTTTTTACCAAAGTCAGGTGGCTGCGGGCCGTTTCCGACAGATTCTCGTGTTCCAGCACTTCCGACACGGGACTCTCAATCAAGGTCAGCGGTGTGCGCAGCTCGTGGGAGATATCCGTATAGAATTTCAGTTTGACCTCGCTCAGCTCCTTTTCGAATGAGATGCGGTGGCGCATTTTGAAATAGGAGAATACGATTTGGCCGAAAAGGTAACTGAGGAACAGGATGGTCAGAATCATCAGTGTTTTGGCCCCCCAGGTCTGCATGAACGTCGGTTTGACGACAATCTGCACGCTGCGGGTGTTGTCCACTTCCACGCCGTCTCCGTTGGTGGAGCGGATTTCGAGAAGATATTGTCCGGGATTCGGTTTCAGGAATTCAGCCGAGCCGGCTTCCTGCCATTCGTGCCATAGAACCGTGTCTTTCTTCTGTTTGTCTGTCAGCCGATAAGTGTAACGGATGTTGCGTGGGTTCTGGTAGTCGAGCGCACTGAAATGGACGCAAAAATAGTTGTCATCCGGGTGTATGACGATACGGCCGTTTCTGTCGATGTCCTGTGGAATGACTTTGTTCTCTATCCGGAGCTCGTTCAGATGGATCGGGGGGACATAATGGCTGGGCTCCAGAAGTTCAGGCCGGACCAGCAGCAAGCCTCTTGACGTGCCGAACATCAGTCTTCCATCCGGGAGAACCCCATAATTGCCTTGTGAAAAAGCGGGAGCCCCCTTGAAATAATCCTGTTTGAAATGGACAAAATCTCCGTTCTCCGGGTCGAAACGGCTCAAACACTGTCCGGATGCGATCCACAGCCGTCCATCAGAATCTTCCTCCATGGTCAGTGCCATATCGCTTTCAAGTCCGTTCTTTTCGTTGTAGATGTCGTCTATCCTGAGACTGTCTTCCAAAAGATTCTTTCCTTTGAAACGGTTGATACCGCCTTTCAGGGTAAGAAAATACATATCTCCTTTTTGGGGCCGGAAGATATACATCACGTCATTGTCGCTCAGGGAACGGTGATTCCCTGTCTGATGCCCGCTTTGATGGAAATGAATGTCCTCCGGGTGCTGAAAACGGTTGGAAAAGCTCAACAGGCCCGATTCTCCGCCTATGAGCATCACGCCTTTGTCTTCGAAAAGACAGCGCGTTTTGAGAAATTCCGATGGATATTGGTCCCAATGGCCGCTCTTCGGGTTGGCAAAAGACAATGTCCCTCCGCTTTCTTCGAGAACCAGGTTGAGCCCTCCTTGATAAGTGGCCATCCATATATGCCCGCGGCTGTCTTCCTGAATGTCAAAAACAGCGTTGTCACTCAACGACATGGGATTCCCGCTCTCATGGACATGATGCACCATGGAAAAATGGCCCGACTCCGTTTCCTTAAGTACAAATAGTCCACTGTTGCGGGTCCCGGCCCAAATCCTTCCTTTTCTGTCTTCCATCAGGCAATAGATATTGTCATAAAAATGGCATTTCCCGGTTTGAATCTGTCCGTCCTGTGAAAGATAACCGATGCGACGCTGGCTTTCGCTATCGAAAATCTGAACACACCAATCCATGGAAGAAACCCACAAACGGCCTTTGGAATCGTTGAGAACCGTTCTGACGGCCAAATCCGTTGGTACAAACTCATAGGCTTGCGGCTGAAACTGCATCATCCCGAACGACAGACGGTCGCCGAACCACAGATTGCCCTGACGGTCGGAAAAACAGGTCTGAATGTTGGGAGGAAACCGGAGCCCGGTGTCTTCAGTCTGCTCAAAATGTTGGACCAAACGGCAGCTGTCCGGGTCGTAATAGCATAGACAGCCGTTTTTGAGCACCATCCAAGTCTGCCCTTGACCATCTTCAAACAAAAGGGTAGAGGGTAAATCCCGATGGAAAAACGGGGCAATCTCAGGCTGGTCAAAATGTAATCTGAGAGATTTTCCGAATTCACAACGCCAAATGCTTCCGTCCTGTCCGATCAGCCAGAAATTGTTTTTGGAATCGCCGTGGAACTCTTCAATGGTGAATGGCTCACCGAAATATTCGGAATGGAACTGTCGCCGGCCCCTGTCGTAGAAATGTACGGAATGTTCCTGACAGACAACGATTTCACGGTGGCCGAAAAAGGTAATGGATACGATGGATTCTCCGCTTGCGGGCAAGGGAATGCTCTCGATACCTTCCGGAGAAATTTCAAGAAGGGTGTTCAGACTGTCGGCCAGCCATAATGTGTCGGCATCTGTCAGATAGTGACAGTAGGGAATGTTTTCAAGCCCTTCAGGCTCTGTCAAGCGGCATTCGGCTTCTTGGAAAATCCTGGGACCTTTCGAACTGAGCAACCATTCCGTATCCCGCCATTGGAAAATATGGTATATCTCACAGTCTTCGGAAGGGAGCGGGAGGCTGACGGGGTGGATGTCGGGATTCCGGTCATTCAGACGGTAAACTTTTCCGGCAGCGTCGCTCAACCAGGTGACGCCTTTTTCAAGAGGGTGGATTTCCTGGATGTTCAAAGATCCGGCCATCTCTTTCAGCGGTGTCAGCATATCGAAAGTGAGGCCGTTCATCCGGAACAGGTAGAGATTGCCGTCCTGGGTACGGCACCATAGATCTCCCTGGGAATTCTCTTTGAGATGATTGATATGGTTGTCACTGAGTTGGATGGGGTCGTAGGGATGAGACTTGAACTGCCGGAAATGCTGTCCGTCGTAATAGCTGAGTCCCTGATGGTGACCGATCCAGATCAATCCGTTGCGCGTCTGTATGATTTCGGAAGCCGATGGAGTGAGCAAACCGTCGGAGGCGTTGTAGTATTTCAGTTCAATGACGGACTGATTGACCGCTCCGGCAGGAAACAGCGATATTCCTGTCAGGAGAAGACAACACCAAAACAACAGATGACAGCGGCGGTTCATGATAATAATTCAAAACGGCTTCTGAGTTTTTTTGGAACAGATCAATAGGAAAGGCGTACAGGCAAAAGGCTGCCGTCGGCATTGAATTCCAAAGGATCTATGCAGATTTCCCTGAAGTATCCGGCCGACCAGCCTTTTTTGATGGCTTCGGGCCTTTGGAAACGGTGATACACCATCAGCCATTGATGGTCCTTCGGATCGTAGAGGATGGAATGGTGCCCGGTGCCGAATATCTGCATCGCCGGATTCTGTTGCAGCAGCACTTGGGCTTCGGGCATCGCCGCCACGCCGTTTCTGACGAATGCCGTAGGAGAGTCGCTGATCAGATAACGGACGCGGTAATTGGCGCTTCTGGTGTCGTTCTCCGACCAGCTGAAATAGTATAGTCCATCGCGGTAAAACACATAGGTGCCTTCGTTGTAATGAAAACGGGCTTTGTCGTTGCGGTCAATGAGAATCCGGGTGGAGCCTTCGCGGATGGAAATCATATCGTCGTTGAGTTCGGACACCGCCAGGAAGCCGTTGCCCCAGTAGAGATAATATTTCCCGCTGACAGGGTCCTGAAACACATCCGGGTCGATTACCTGACCTCCTTTTTGGCCTTGGGGACGGCTGTCGAGCAGGGGCCGGCCCAACGCATCCTTGAAGGGGCCGTATGGCTTGTCGGCTACGGCCACGCCGATTTTACCGTTCCCGACAAAATAATAGAAATAGCGGTAGGTCACTCCACGGCCGGTTCTGGCCAGCTGTTTGGGTTTGACGGCCGGTTTGCCGTGCACATATTTCCGCTCGATGATGCAGGGTGCCCATAGACAATTGTCCGCCCAGACGCAGTCTTTTTCCAGGTCGAAAATAACGCCGCCGTCCTGCCAATGTTTCAGGTCGTCCGAGGAGAATACTCTGGCATCGTGGTTCTTCCAGCCTTCCAGACCATCGGTGGTCGGGTAGAGGTAATAGCGCCCGTCTTGCCGGCAATACAGGATTTCGGGATCGGCAAAACTCCCTTCTATGACGGGATTGGAGACATTCGGCTGAAGGTGAAGACTCTCCTGCGCATCCGACCAGGCTTGCAGCCTTTCGTATTCTTCTTGGGTGATACGCATGAATGAACCGTGCTGAGGCCCGTTCACCCCTTCGATGTTTTGGGGACTTGTGAAATTCCTCATGTGGCTGTCCGCACGGCAGATGCGGTAATTTTTGGGTCGGGAGGAATATTCGATGTATCCGATGCGCCAAGTGCTGTCTCCAGCCAGTTGGAATGCAGAGACACCTTCACATTTTTTATTGCCTTCAAAATCCACATAATCATCATCGACCGGCAGGCTCCAGGGACCTGTCAGACTAGGGGCGGTGGAGGTGAAAAGTCCCGGTTTGCCACCTTCTTTTTTGATCATCATGTGATAGAGACCATCGCTGGGAAGATAATTGATGTCGGCGTCGATGGTGGCATACCCCCAGTCGAAAAGCAGTTGGGGTTTGGTGATGCGCTCCATTCCTAAATCCACGTAGGAGTAATACATACGGTCGTAGGGTTCTTCCTGCCGGTTCCACATCGAAAAATACATGAAATATGCCCCTGTGTCGCCATTGGGCCAACGGTAACTGCTGTCCCAGAAAAGCTGAGGTGCCCATACCCGGTTCACTTGAGTCCAGTCATGATACACATCGGAAGAAGAGGAATCGCAGAATATTTCACCGCCTTTTCTGAAATCGAGCGTTTTGGATTCCCAATGAATCAGGTCCTTGCTGGCGTAAAGGTCGATTCCGAAATTGTCCCATACCTCTTTCTTGCCGATTTTCAGTTTGTTGGCGGTCTTCATATCGGTCGTCACCATGCGATATCCTTCTCCATCTGGTGTGCGGCAAATATAGGCATCGCGGGTGCCGCCTTCAATGCCGGCATGACGGAAAGCGCTGAAAATGGAGTCTCCATTGATCAGATCGTGAAAATGCATGCCGTCACGGCTCAACGCGTA